>JBPYDQ010000357.1:0-5429 GCA_051986135.1 Terriglobales bacterium
TACCGTGCCGACGTTAGCCAGACTGTGCTGGAATTGGCGCAGGCCATGGTCGATAGGAATATCGGTGCGGTGCCGGTGTTGCGCGAAGGCGAGTTGATCGGGATTTTCTCGGAACGAGATCTGATGCGGAGAGTAGTGGCAGCTGGCTTGGATCCGAGTACGACGCTAGTTGGCGATGTTATGACAGAAGATCCTCTCACCGTGCCTCCGGACGAGGATTTGGAAACTTGCATGGTGTTGATGCGTCGGCACGGGTTTCGACACCTACCCATCTGCGAAGGGAAGCTGCTCAAGGGCTTGGTTTCGTTGCGCGACATTATGCTGCACGATCTAAGTGAGAAGGACCATGACATTCGCATGATGCGTGCTTATATTCAAGCCGGTCCGGAAATCTAGCGAAACGCACCCTTCCTCCCGAATCGAGCATTCGTGTATCACACAAGGCGCAAAAGTAGGTAATCATTGAGCTGGTTACTTTGGGCTACCTCGGTGCGTTGACCAACCGTGCGAAACTGCTAAGCTGGCCGAGTTAGGGGATAGGTATAGAGGTCGGTTGAAAGGAACGGGCTAGTAAAAAGAGAGCCGTTAGTTCCACAATACCTCTCGCCTTCGAAGCGCCGTGGGTAACCGTAGCGCTGTTGGAGTGTGTAGGTGGATGCAACGCACACGCGTCTAGTAGGATGTGAACAGATTTTGTTCCTGCTGTTCTTCTCGAAGTATCTGGGAACGTGGCGACAGCCCAGCTTCGGCAGCGCCTTGAGTTTTGGTGTGTATGCGACTCTTGAGCTCTCCGCGGTCTCCCTCCGTCTGAGAGCCGACATCTCCGAAGACACTCTGAATCTGATTACGACCGGCGCCTACGTGGGAGCAATCTGTAGCTGGGCTACTTATTCCCTTCTAAAGTTCGCCGCCCGGGATAATGCCGTAACCCTACTGAGATCCCAGCCTTAGAAACAGAGCCTCCCCGCGCTCGCTCCGGACAAAGCCGATTCCCTGATTCCCGTGTTCGAAGGCATGGTGAACCGCTGACGCGCTTCGTCGTCGATTATTCGACTGAAGCCATTCCTCTGAAACCGAGAACGTAGACTTGTTCGAAAACTCTAGTCCCCGAGGACGGCACGCATGGTTCCAACTTTGGAACAAAATTGCCCCTATCCAGGCTTTCCTCTAACCTATTGATTACACATTGGTTAATCACGTTTGCGAGACTCAGGAAGGGCCGTGATTAGGTAGGTTTTTCGGGAAAACTTCGAAGCGCGCCTTCTAAAGCGTCGCGGTCGAGCCCGGGCTCTCTTAGGCGCTTAGGGTTGCACGACCAGGAGGAGAACAACCATGAAAACCGCGATCAGGATCGTGGTCCTGAGGGGTGGGGGTCGTTTGCCACTTTTGCTTTGCTAGCCGCCCCAGTGCCGAACTCGCGACGGGGAACATTTTCGTCAGGCAGGTGTGCTCCGGACAGCGTTCCATTCCCCATCCGGGAATGATGGAGAGTGAGCGGCGCCAGCCGCAAGTGACCTGCGAGAGCGCGAGCGGCAGACCTCACAACAGGAGGCGCACGGCTTCATCGTTCTCTCTAGGAGCGCTTTATCATTATGGAGCGGGTTAGTTAACGACAAAAACCAGGGCTGAATGTTTGGTGTCCTGCCCTTTGGTTAGCGACCGCCGAGAGTACCGCGCTTCATCCCCTCAGCAATGTTCATCAGCATGTTGAACTGGTCATCGGTCAGAGACTCGATGACACGCTCGGCGCGGGCTATTCGTTTGGACTTGCCAGCGATCTCGTAAGGAATGGACCCGAACTTTCGTATGAGCTTATCCTCAGTGACCATCCTGGTGAGAGCTGCCAGGTCCAAGTCGAGCTTCTGGGCCATGAGTTTGAGCACATGTTTCGACGGAAAGGCCAACCCATGAACCATTTTGCGGATGTGCTCATAGGTTGCATCAAGCTCTTGCGCGAAATGCAGAATGCTCCAGCCTTTCGCTTCCAATGCGTCCCGCAGCGCAGTTGCGAACTTGCCATCAAGCTTCTGAGATTCAGGACGGACAGCTGTTTTAACCATGGGCATCTCCTTCGTCCAGTTGAAGTCTAGAGCTTTAGTGTGGTATGTCAACCACTTTTGTAGTATGTTTCGACTGCACTATTACGACCGACGCTATACGATACACAAAAGTTGGACCAAGATTACCATATAATTCATGGTACAGGTCACAAATACAAAAGATGGTTGCCTGAGCTTAGCACTATTCGGGATGCGACCTATCGAGGAGGCTTGGTGTGCGTACTCGATTCCACGAAGGTATGGTCTATCACGGAGAATGTGGCACCCCGGTTGACTAAATGGCCGAGGTTGTCACCGACGGCCAGACCTGGGCCGAGCTATTTCCGCAGCTGTATTGGAGAGTGCCGTGCTGGATCGGCTGGCTGCTGCTGACGACGGAGTTACTAGACCGATCTGCTCAAAATCTCGCTGAGCGCTGGAGCAACGGCTGATAATAAAAAGTGCTCCATCCGGTCGTCTCGGTTGCTCGTCGCCCTGATGTTCATTCGACTGATCAACGACATCTTTCGGCGCAAAGACAAAAGCTCATTGACAGGGAAGGATGCTTCGGGTACCATCAGCTCACAGAGTACCTTCTGGTAGCCCCGATCCAACAGGAGAAAAATACTTGTCGAAGTTCATCTGTACCCTCTGGTCAGACGAATCTGGTCAGGACATCGCAGAGTATGCGATCATGGTGGCCGTAATTCTCATCATCGTGGTGGGGACTGTCCGGCTGATTGGGACGCATGCCAATACGGTGTTCTCCAACGTCGCCAGCACTGTCCAATAGTAAGCGTATATAACATAGGATCGGCCTGGGCTAATCGTTGGGGAAGCGTTTGGCTTGATCTGCTTCTGTGGCGCCGAGTACATTCTCGGAGCTGTCACAATTTGTACTAAGCAGCGACAGGTTAGAACCAAAGTGTAGACAGCTTAGTTCTGGACCACTCCGCCCTGCAGATTTTGCTCGCTTCCGCTCATTGTGGTCTCTCTGTCCGCGTGGGTTTCTCTACCCCTGCACTATTCCTCTCTAAAAAGTTGGTAGTAGATACTATTCTTAAAATAGTCATACGATATCAAGCAACAGAATAGGTAGTAATCATCTGATGCCAAACATGCGTACCAAAGTAACCATCGGGAACTCAGCATACACCCCAGCAGACTGGAACTTGTGGGCTGACTGCTAACGGGTAGGATCAGCCCTCTTATATTTTTTGGGGAGTGGAGCAAGTAACGGCCTCAGGACCAGCGGGGAAGCGGAGCGGATTTCAGGCGGCCTTGAGCTGTTCGCGAAGCATCCGGGCGAGCCGATCGGCATCCGAGACTGGTGGTTGGCAAGTGAAGCCGGAACAGACTAGAGCTATGGCCTGATCCGCCTCCGGGGTGGGGGCATGGGAAATGGTCGTGGCCAAGGCGGGTGGCAGATTCTGCGCCGCGACTTCATTTTCATTAAAATGAACGACCGCTTTGTTCAACGCAAAAGGCGCAATGGCTGCGGCGTACTGCCGATCCGCGGCTTCGCCGCTGCCGACTATTAGAACCTGGATGTGCGGTTGCGAGAAATAAACCGCTGCGATTCCATAGGTGGCTGCAAAGATGGCGTACTGCTCAGCCATTCCGGCGAATAGTTCCAGGGTTTGTTGCGCCTTTTGTGAGTAGTTATGGTCGTTGGTGTAAGCATACATTCGCAACAGAGCAATGGCGGCCACCGAGTTCCCTGCCGGGGTGGGCGAGTCCTGCAGGGGCTTGCGCTGGGTGCCCAAAATGCCGAGGGAATTTTCGCTTGCGCGTTGGGTATCGAAGAATCCACCCGAAACCGAATCGAAAAAGCGATGAATCATCCTGTCGGTGATCTGCCGGGCGAAATTGAAATAACTCAAATCCGCGGTAACTTCGTAAGCGTCCAGGCAGGCTATGGCCGTGAAGGCGTAGTCGTCGAGCAAGCCGGCAACATGTCGAACCTGCGCGTCGCGATCGGAGTAGGAAATGACATGCTCAAGGCCATGCTCTCGATCCCAGCCTTCGGCGAGAACCCGATCCAGTGAGCGCAAAGCGAACCTTCGGGCTTCGATCAAATCGAGAACGCGCGCGGCCTCAAGGTAAGCCGAAATGCACAGCCCGTTCCAGTTTACATAGACCGTTCTGTCCACGTAGGGCGTGGGACGTTTCAGGCGCGCAGCATACATCTTCTGCCTGGACAAGTGCAGCAACTCGCCGACGCGTTCAGGTGTCAGACCAAGACGCGCGCTGATTTCGTCGACCGGCGCGCGCACATACAAAACGTTCTTGGCGGGATTATGATGCATCTCGCCAACTTCATTGATATCGTAGTAGAGGCACGCAACCTTTGCCTCTTCCTCGCTTAGCACTTGCTTGGCTTCAGCCACTGTCCAGGTGAAGTAGTCGCCGTCATCATCCATCGAGTAATCCGCATCTTGGGACGCGTAGAAGCCACCACGGGCACGATCGCTCAGCCATTCGTCCATCCAGCGGATGATGTCCTTGGCCACGTCGGCGAACCAAGGTGAGCCAGTAGCCTGATAAGCGTGCACGTAATTCTTGAGCAGTTCTGAATTGTCGTAGGCCATCTTCTCAAAGTGGGGGACAATCCAGCGCTCGTCAACCGAATAGCGATGGAAACCGCCGCCGAGCTGATCGTACACCCCCCCGCGCGCCATTTTTTCCAATGTAGAAGTGAACACCTCGCGCAGCTGCTCGTTGCCGGTCCGCAGGTAACGATCGATCATCAAATCAAGAACCGCGGGATGCGCGAATTTAGGAGCGTTGCCGAAACCGCCATTCCGGGAATCGAACATAGCCACGGCGGAGCTCACGATGGCATCCGCAATTTGCGGTTTAAACTGGCCGGAGCCGCCGGCCAGTGCTTCCGCCCGTGAAATCGCACTCTCGACCATTTTGGCCTGTTCGGACACATCATCCTTTTTTTCATGGAACGCCTGCGCGATCGAGAGCAGAACTCGTTTGAAACCGGGGCGCCCCCAGTGATCGTTAGGCGGAAAGTAAGTGCCGCCGTAGAAGGGCTTGCCGTCGGGAGTGAGAAAGGCGGTCAAAGGCCAGCCGCCCTGACCGGAGAGGGCGCTGATGGCCGCCTGGTAACGGCTATCCACGTCGGGCCGCTCGTCGCGGTCGACTTTCACCGCAATGAAGTTTTCATTTACGATGCGGGCTAGTTCGGGATCGTCGTAAGATTCGCGATCCATCACGTGACACCAGTGACACCAAACCGCGCCAATGTCGAGCAGAATCGGCTTGTTCTCCCGCTGGGCGGTGGTGAATGCCTCCTCGCCCCATTCATGCCATTCGACAGGCTGCTGCATGGCAGAACGCAAGTAGGAAGAGGAGGCCTTGGATAGCAAGTTCGGCATC
>JBPYDQ010000358.1:0-3915 GCA_051986135.1 Terriglobales bacterium
GGCGTCACTTGTTGCCCGGACCGAGTCCGAGATTGGTAGCCCTCAGACTCGTTTGAATACCGCCATCGTCTTCGCCGTGGACCCACGTTCTGATCCTGGGTCAGCTTGTCATCCACCCAAACTTATACGTCCGCCAGCTCTAAGTGGCGTTCGATTCGCAGACGGAGCGTCGCGTCCGAGCGCTTGCCCCCTTCGGCTGGGAACCGGGCAGTCATCGGACGGCTAGCGCCGGCGGCAGCGATCACACCCCTCTTACTAGAATGTCCTAGCGCCACGGCCGTGCTTGCTCAGAATCTGGTAGCGTCCGTCCGGCCTGTCTACAGCACGCATGCTGATGGCTCCCGTACCGGCGCGCCTTGAACCGTGGTTACAAAAACAGTCCTTCCTGCAACTGTGCCGGAACGAGCACAGAGTATGACCTGCATTTTGATAGGGTTTGGGACCTCTGCGGGGGGACGGTTGCCATAATCTCCATTTCATAGAGCGCGTGACGCATCAGAGCCGAGCCAGCTATATCTGGCTCGCTGCATGGCCGTTAGGCCGCGCTCTCCGCCGCCTGTCCCACCGCCAACCGGAGCACTACGGGATTCGCGAGTCTCTGGAAGTCGCGCCACGAGAGGCGCATCAACTCGCGGTGTGAGCCGGAATTAAATGCAATTTCCGGGTCACGGACAAGGCTTTCGTCCGCGAAAACTCTTATGCCGTACAGGTTTCCAAAGGGCGGCATGGCACCCGTTTCACAATCTGGAAAGTGATCTTTGAACTCGAGCTCTGAGGCTAGCTCTACAGCTGTGGCACCGGTTGCGGCTTTCAGCAGGGACAGACCAACATGGGCCGATGCCGGCACGACCGCCATGGCCAGATTGCCGTCCACTTTAACGATCACGGTTTTAGCCAATTCCTTGCCCGGTGTGTGAGTCAGAGCCGCAATGCCCTGAGCAGTGTAGGCAAGCGAATGGGAGACGGTTACGTATTTGACTTGATTGCTATCGAGGAATTCCTTGAGCCTGGTGAGCGACACAGAACCTCCTTCTCCCAGCCAAGGACAGCCTGAAGGGCAAGCTTCTCGGAACCGTGCCGGACTGAAAACCTTGTTCGTCCTGCTGTCCCGTGTCCCTAGTTTACTACTTCGAGTTTTTGCGGTCGCAATAAATCAGAAACAGGGCAAGGATCGGGCGTGCGTGCGTAACTGGTGCAATCTGGGATCCGCGGGTGGAAAAGCTTGGCGAGCTGAGGATTGATTCTTGGTGCATATTCGATGAAACTTAATTCCCGAGATACAACATAACGGCGATCGCCGACGCTGTTGGCGCAGTGATATCAGGCCGACAGACACTCCCCGATGGCAAACTTGCGATTGAAAGCGTCCTGTTTTTCAAATGATCGTGGGTAGGACGCCGCTCTGTGCACGCCAAGATTTTGATCTACAGTTCGTAAGCTTCAAAAAGCAGCGGACGCCCCCGAAAGAGCATCCGCTGTCAATTGTCTCGGCTTTGGCGGCCACTTACGGGAGTTGAACCCCCGGCAAAACACTTGTTCCCTCAGCACGAACAGCATCAAGGCGCGAAGGAGGGATGTGCAAGGCTTTGAGGATGGTGGGTGCGACCTGGGCAGTACCCACCGCGGCTTTTACCGTGTTGGGCCGGAAGCTCGGGAGGGATAGCAGCAGAACGACATTCGTGTCGTCATGGGAGAACCCGCCGTGCTCGGCCTGTTTCGCCGTGCTACCGGAATAAGTAACTCCGACGTTCGGAGTCACGATGATGTCCGGCGAGCGGGCATCATGCGTTGGATCGTTATAGTTAAGGAAGAGCGAAGGGCCGTAGTAAATCTGCCCGAGTCCGATCCCGGTAGTAGTGGAAGGATTGTCTTGGAGGATTGCGACCGCGGCGTCGGTATCAAAGGTACTGCTCAGCCAAACCAGCGATACGTCATCCTCGGTAGGTCCGATTCCGGTCGGGTTGTTAGTGGACTCGGAAAACGGAATCATACCCGCATTGGACAGCAGGGTCACGGGCGCGGTGCCGTTGATGGTCTGGCCGACGTAGCGCTTCGGATCGATGGGCGACTGGCCGTGTTTGGCAGTGATCACGATCAGGGTCGAATTGAGGAGCCCCTGCTTGTTCAGCTCGCTCACGAATCGCGCAATCGATTTGTCGACGAACTCGAATTCGTTCAGCAGGGCCGCGCTGGGTGTGCCGGCGGCATCCAGATATCCGCCCGTCACGCCGTTGCTCTTTTCAATGAGCTTCTGGCCCACGCTCACAGCCTGGAAGTTCATGCCGAAGAGCGTGGGAACTTTGGTCGCTTTCGTGCCGAGGTGATTCATGCCGTCGATCTCATTGAGGATCGCGTTCACTTTCAATTGATCGTAGCACTGAATGTTGTCGAAACTGTTGGTCCAAGCGGTCAGGTCAGCACCCTTATCGGGAATGGGAGCGCATGACAAGCCCGTCGGCGTTTTGACCCCCGGAAGAGGGACGACATTGGAGTTAATTTCCGGAGCATAGAAGTCGTCGAGTGCACTTGGCCCGATGCCCGAGGCGACCGAGCCGTAGGCTGGGTGCTTATCGGACCATGCCGCGTATCCGCCGGCGGCGTGAACTACGCTGAAGATGCTGTTGGCGCGGACGAATTCCCACGGGTAAACCGGCGCGCAGCCATTCGCAGGGTCGCGAACCAGTTTCTTGGGATCGATGGAATTAATGCCGCCGTCAGTCAGCGACGCGCCGGGTGCGCCGCCGTTTAGCTTGGTTTTGTTGAAGTCGATGCCTTCTTCATACTCAGTGGTGGTGCCGGTCGGTGGCCCAAAGGCAGTGCAGGGGCCAGCCGCAAGCCCATTGCCCGTTGTTTTCGCGGGCGCATTGTAATTTCTGGAATAAGCGACGTCGTAATAAACGCCGGTCAGGGCCGGACTTCCACCCGTGACGATCGCCGTCAGGCCAGGGAATGAGTCCGAAGGTTTTGAGGTGCTGGCAGCAACGTAGTTGACTCCAGTCAGCCCGAGGGCGGCAATCGCCGGGCAGTAGGGCGTGTTGTTGTTTGTGGTGCTGATGCCATTCGCGCAGTTTAGGTAATCAACAGCGTGCATTCCATCGACGCTGATCAGCAGAACGTGCTGGATTTGGCTACCTTGGGCAACGGCTGAGGAGGCCGCCAGCAAAAGAGCAAACAGTGGCGTACAGACGCGAAGTCTGCTGCACAAAGTCATCGAATTGTTCTCCTAAGAGGGATGTGACACAGGGCGGGAAAAATAACAGGTCAACGTTAACCGGACGTGACAGGAATGTTACGCGGAGGTGAAAAGAGTGTAAAGATAAGGAGATTGCGGGTGCGCACCGCCTCACCCTTTTTGTCTACTAAGGGTCTCTAAGCCAGCCCGGATTGCCATCACCTTGTTCATTTTCCTCGGGTTCGTTACAATTCCCGGTTCTTCCATCTCACAAGCGGGAGCCACTGATCGCGCTCTTGCGAGTGCTGGCGCTTGCGACACTCGTTCGGGTAGCAGACTATCGCCCACGCGTGGTAACGAGCCACCGCCTTGGCAGGCATCCGATGAGGAGCAGATTTAACCTTCTGCACAAACGGCTGCGCTTCTCAGAGAAGCCCCCGCAAAGCTGATGACTTTGAAGACTACCAATCGGTGGGATTTACGACGGCACCAGCGGAGACTGCGGGGGTGGCCATGACATCCGATCTGACCCATACGCATCAACGGGAGCATGAGCACCAAACGGTTCCTTCGGCCCCTGCGCTGCGGGTTAAGGCCCTGGAATCTTTACTCGTGGAGAAGGGGCTGGTGGATCGAGCGGCGCTAGACGCGTTGATCGACACTTACGAACACAAGATCGGGCCTCGAAATGGCGCACGGGTGGTAGCCCGAGCGTGGTCCGACCCTGCATACAAACAGCGGCT
>JBPYDQ010000359.1:0-11689 GCA_051986135.1 Terriglobales bacterium
GATGAAGTCGCCGGAGATGGCGGCGAAGTACAAAGAAGGACCCGTGGGCACGATGACAGTGTTCCCAGTCGGGCCACCCGCTATGCCCAAGTTTCTCGGCATGTGGTTTGTGTATTGCCTGATCATCGGCTTTTTTGTTGCTTATCTGACAGGGCGAACGGTGTTGGCCGGCTCGCCCTATCCGGCTGTATTCCGGGTGGCCGGTACAGCGGCATTCCTAGCTTACGGTTTGGGACAACTTAGCAATGGGATTTGGAAAGGGCAGACTTGGAGCATGACCTTCAAGGAAGTTATCGATGGGCTGGTGTACGGTTTGCTCACGGCAGGGATCTTTGGATGGCTGTGGCCGAGGTGAACGCGGCTGGTTCGAAATTAAAATGCCCCGAGCGGCCCTGAGGAGCATTGCTGTCTTTCACCTCGAGTTGTGCTGCCGCCGCTCGAGAGGCACGAGCGACAATAGCCCAAAGTTCCTTTGCTGCCAGTGGACTACCCGAAGATTGTTTGGGGTCCTTCAATTCCGCCGGCGATGACAAGGTATCCGTGGGTCGCCATCACGGGGTTCGAGTTATCATCTTTTTCTCTTGCGTTCGTCCCCGGCGATTATGCCGTCCTTGATGTGGATCACGCGATGAGCGTATTCGGAGATGTCATGCTCGTGCGTGACGAGCACGATGGTGTTCCCTTGGGCATGCAGGCGATCGAATAAGGCCATGATTTCCGTACCGGTTTGCGAGTCGAGGTTCCCGGTGGGCTCGTCGGCCAGGATGATTGAGGGGCGGTTGACCAGGGCTCTGGCGATGGCCACCCGCTGTCGTTGTCCGCCGGAGAGTTCATTGGGCTTGTGCGTCATGCGGCCTTCCATGCCGACAGCGGACAACGCCTCTTTGGCGCGGTCGAGTCGCTCTCCAGTGGGAACGCCTGCGTAGATCAGCGGAAGCTCGACATTGTGCAGCGACGTAGCCCGGGCCAGCAGATTGAACGTCTGGAAGACAAATCCGATTTCCTTATTGCGGATGCGGGCGAGTTCATCGTCGTCGAGTTCACTGACCAGTTGGGCATTCAGCCAGTAGCGACCCTGGCTGGGCGTGTCGAGGCAGCCGATCAGGTTCATCAGGGTTGATTTGCCGGAGCCGGACGGGCCCATAATGGCGACGTACTCGTTGCGTTCGATGCGGAGATTGACACCACGCAGGGCATGGACCTGCTGCTCGGAGCCCATGTCGTAGGTCTTCCACAGATCCTCGGTCGAGATCATCGAGGATTCGGGAGGAGCTGCGACATCGGTGGACGAGAAACTGATTACCTCTGCGGTGGCCATTGTCTTCTCCTTATCATCTGCGGGCACTAGCCGCTCCTCATTTTCTTCGTTGCTCCTTAGTCGCTGGTGATGGGCCACGACGGGAACTAACGTTAGACGCTCATTGTGAATAATTGTTAGTTAATCGTCAGTCTTTCGGCGCCAGCACGACCGAAACCGCCTTTCTTTCGGGGGATTAGATTTCTGTGCAGCCGACGAATCATGGAGTCTCTTCTTTCTTTGGTTCTGAGTTATCAATTTTTGCCTTGGAACCCGGTTTTATGGTGCGCAAGACTTTGTAGCTTCCGGTAACGATCTCATCGCCTTCTTGCAAACCTTCGAGTACCTCGATGTCGGTCGTTCCAGCAATGCCGGTTTCTACCGGGACGAATTCTGCATTCCCTTTCCGAATTACGAACACGCCCTGGATTTCCTGCTTCTGGTTTTTTGATGCAGGTGGTTGTGGGGCGGCAGCCTCAACCGCGTCTGACTTCGACCTCGCGCTCTCCAAATCTGCGGGACGGCGCACGACCAATGCCTGGATGGGGATGGTCACGACGCTGGAACGCGTGGCGGTTGTGATCTTGGCGGTCGAGGACAATCCGGGCCGCAGGTTTTGCGGAGGGTCGTGAAGGGTGACGACCACCTTAAAATCTTTGGCTTCCTGACTGGAGGACGTTTCCTGCGACGTCGCGAGACCGGTGGAGCGGACAATCGCATTGTCTCCGATTTCCGTGACCACCCCTTGGAACACCCTGTTGGGGATCGCGTCAATAGTGACGTCGGCCGGCTGGCCTAGTTTCACATTGACTATGTCCGTTTCGTCCACCTTGACTTCCGCAGTAATAACCGACATGTCGGCAATGGTCATGAGCGTGCTGCCGGGAGAATTCTGAATCCCGATGACGACGGTTTCACCCTCTCGAACCGGAAGATTTGTGACAATGCCGTCGTAAGGAGCGGCGTAGGTGGTTTTTTGGAGCACGTCGGAGGCGCGCGTGAGATTGGCGCGCGTTTGTGTGACACGACGTTCGGCGGAGTCGACTTGTGCTTTGGACTGGGCAACTCGAGCCTGCGCTTGGGCTAATCCCGCGTCGGCGGCAAGCCAGGCGTTTTGGCGGGATTCGTATTCGGCCTTGGCGATGAGCGCTTCCTTGTAGAGCGATTGGGCCCGCTCCCAGTCGAGCTTGGTGCGATCGTAGTCGGCCTTGGCACGGTTCAAATCGGCGAGGGAAGTATTGTAGCCAGCTTGAGCCGCCACCGCATCGGTGCGGGCGGCTTCCAGGCCAGCCTGGGTGGCGGCTACATCGGCGGAGGACTGCACATTTTCAAGTTGCGCCAGCAATTGTCCCTTGCGCACGCGGTCACCTTCTCTGACGTAGAGGTGTGTGATTTTGCCAAACGCGTTGGCGCCCACGTTTACGTACATCTTGGGCTTGATCTCGCCCGACGCCGTCACAACCGAGTTCAGATCTTGGCGTTGGGATTTCGCGGTCTGGACAGTGACAACACTGCGCTCGCGGTAGGCAATCGTGCCCACGACGACGCCGAGTACGAGCAGACCCGCAACCACGCCGATTGTGATCTTCTTCCAGCGCTTCATTCGATTCCTGCGACCGTGGGTTGCGTCGCCCACAAAGGGGACAGCTGAGTATCCCGGGTGAACGGTCGGTTCGTCTGTGACCGCCGCCATACCTGCTGGGCACGCCGAGGGTCTTACCACATCGCCGGACAACGCCGCGACAAGATGCACGTCTTCAGATACGACAAGAGGACGGCGGAAGTTCCCATTGTGGATTACAGACGCCCGGCGCAATAATCCACAGATATCCAGCGGAATGGGAGACGAAGACGATTATAGCCTGGGCCAGGGTGGGGTGGGAGGGGTAGATGCTTTTCCCGGCCGGCTGGGTTACCGGTAAGAAGTTACAGTCGTGGGACTTAGGGGCGAGGGGGTATTCGGGAATCGGCTATCTAAAAGTTGCCTTGGCGCATCCAACGACATACAATTGGAAAACATACGCTCGTAGAGGAGTGCCTCCTTCCATGTGCCGGGTTGGGTTATCTAAACGTCTAGGGTTCTTTCTTCTGGTCAGTGCAGTGTTCCTCGCAGGATTGGCGGCGTATGCCCAGAATGGCAACCAGTCCGATGATCAGGGCAGTTCACTTTACAACAAGGATGCCAATGCGCCACAGAAGCAGAAACCAGAGGAAGACCCACTCAAGCGGCCTCTGACTGAGAAACAAAAAAAAGCAAACGCTAAGGCGTTGAAGCAGGAATTGGGAAAGACCTACAAGAAGTGGCTTGATGAGGATGTACGTTGGATCATCACCGATGAAGAGCGGTCGGCCTTCATGCAGCTCTCCAACGATGAGGAGCGCGATCAGTTCATCGAGGCGTTTTGGGCGCGGCGCGATCCCACCCCGGACACTCCGGAGAACGAATTCAAGGAAGAGCACTACCGGCGCATAGCGTACGCCAATGAGCATTTTGCGGCGGGCATTCCGGGATGGAAAACCGACCGGGGACGAATCTACATCATGTATGGCCCGGCGGATGAGATCGAGTCGCATCCATCGGGTGGCACCTATGACCGACCGATGGAGGAAGGCGGCGGGACTACTTCTACGTTCCCGTTTGAGGATTGGCGTTACCGATACCTCGAGGGGGTTGGGCAGGAAGTGATCATCGAGTTCGTGGACACCTGCATGTGCGGCGACTACCACATGACAATGGATCGTTCCGAGAAAGATGCCTTGTTGTATACCCCGAATGCTGGTTTGACGCTCTATGAGCAGATGGGCATGGCTAGCAAGACCGACCGGTTTACCGGCGGTGGCCTGGAGAGACTCGGCACCGGGCCTCTGTCATCAAGCCAGAATGCGAAAGAATTTGATCGTCTGGAGCAGTTTGCCAAACTGAACCGGCCACCGGAGGTTAAGTTCAAAGATCTGGAAGAGGTGGTTTCGCACAAGATCAGCGTCAACCTGATGCCCTTCGATGTGCTGACGGATTTTGTGAAAGTCACCAGCGACACCGTTCTTGTGCCCATTACCATTCAGCTGAAAAACAAAGATATTACATTCGTGAATAAGGACGGTGTAGAGCGCGGGACGGTCAATATCTTCGGACGGCTAACCACCATTTCAGGCCGTGTGTCTCAGACCTTCGAAGACACCGTGCAGAGAGACGTTCCTCCGGAGTTGCTGCCGAAGGAAACGGAGAACGCTTCGGTGTATTGGAAGGCGGTTCCGTTGCGCCCCGGGCGATACATCCTGGAAATTGTGGCGAAGGATGTGAACGGAGACCGTGTGGGCACCTGGCGAAAAGGAATTCAGGTCCCGGAGTATAACGACGACCGGTTGGAGACTTCCTCCCTGGTCTTGGCTGATCTGATGCATGCGGTACCCTCGCGTAGCGTGGGGGCAGGGAACTTTGTCATCGGCGACACTTTTGTGCGGCCGCGTGTTCCGGCAGCCGACGGAAAGCCCGCTAGTTTCAAGCGCGATCAGAAGCTGAATCTGTGGATGCAGGTTTACAATCTGGGGGTAGATGAAAAGACCCACAAACCTTCTGCAACGGTGGAGTACAACGTAGTGAACGCGGCCAACAATAAACAGGTGATTCACACGGTTGAGTCTACCGAGCAGATGGGGAACGTCGGCGATCAGCTGACGCTGAGGAAGACCTTGTCCGCGGCCGATCTGCAGCCCGGCCTATACCGGCTCCAGATCAAGGTGAATGATAACATTTCCAAACAGACGGTCGACCCATCGACGACTTTCGCCGTCGAATAAAGGCCGCCAAGTTTGGTTGCAGGTGGTGGGGGATGGTGCATAGGCTCGGGTACCTGCTGCTGGCGTTGGGCCTCGTGCTTCCGGCATGGGCGACGGGGAAGCCGGGTTCCATCTCGGGCTACGTGAGGAACTCAACGGGTGTCCCGCAGATGGGAGCCGTCGTCGAAGTTGTCAGCGCAACTTCGAATTCGATATCGGATTCGATAAAGGTCTTCACCGACGAGAAGGGCTTCTATCGCGCCACCGGGCTGCTCCCTGGCCTCTACGATATTCGAGTTTCTGCCCCCACTTTCCTGCCCAGCCTACGGGAGCGCATTTCACTACGCACCGGTGCGGCCTTGGTCGAGAACGTCACCCTCAATACCTTTTTCGAAGCTCTCCAGCTGGCGCGCAAGGGTACTCGGGGCCCGGACGATGACTGGAAGTGGACGCTGCGTTCTGTAGCGAATCGTCCCATCCTGCGGGTCTTGGATGAAAACCCGGTGGTTGTGTCGACAAGTGAGAAAAGCCATCCGAACCAGCTGAAAGGCTCCTTGTCGTTTCTGGCCGGGTCCGGTTCGACCGGATATGGCGATATGCCCGACATGAGCACGGGATTCTCGCTGGAACATTCGTTATTTTCTTCCGGCACGTTGGCACTGAACGGGAACGTGGGCTACGGCGCGGGAAATCCGAGCACAGTCGTCAGAGCTTCCTATTCGCACGAGGCGGCAAATGGATCACATCCAGAGATAGCGCTTACCGTGCGCCGCTTCGCGACCCCCGATCCCAACCTGCACACATTGCAAGCACTGGCGCTGTCCGCCGCCGACGGAATCACGGTGGCCGATACGCTCGATCTCGAATTAGGCAGCGAGTTGCAAACGATCCAATTCATGGGACGGGAAAACGCCTTCCGGCCCTTCGCTTCTGCCGAGCTGCACCTATCGCCGGACACCGTGCTTGAGTACAGCTACCGTACAACGCGTCCGAGCAGCCGCTTATCCAAGGGGTTTGATTCCTCACCCTTAGATTTCAGTGAAACCAATCCTCGGTTGAGCCTGGCGGGTTTCTCGACCGCTGTTGAGAGCGCGCATCACCACGAAGTTTCTTGGTCCCGCCACATGGGCGCGAACAGTATCGAGGTCGCGGCGTTTTCGGATCGGATTGCAAATCCTGCACTGCTTGGGGTGGGAGAACTGTCATCGGCCGGTGGCGATATTCTTCCCGATATCTATTCGGGCACGTTTACCTACGGCGGAGCGGAGTTGAAAACGCAAGGGATGCGCGCCGTATTTGAGCGGAAGCTCGATTCGAACCTCACCGCCAGCCTCGATTACGCCTACGGCGGTGTACTCGATTTGGATAGGCCGGGCGAGGAACTGGACATTGCGAAAGCCTCCCTCCGTACGGCCGAGCGCCATGCATTGGGCGGCAAACTGAACGGCAAGCTGCCGCGGGCGGGCACGCGCTGGATTGCATCGTATCGCTGGACCAGCGGTCAGGCGCTTACACCGGTGGATCTGTTCGATCAGTCGCCGGGGCAGACGGACCCGTATCTCAATCTGTTTCTGCGGCAGCCACTACCAAGTCTGGGATTCTTGCCTGCACACATGGAGCTGATGATAGAAATTCGCAACCTGCTGGCGCAGGGCTACGTCCCAGTACTCGGAGAGGACGGGCGCACCCTGTATCTGGTACAGTCAGCGCGTTCGCTGCGGGGCGGAGTCGCGTTCAATTTTTAGAGGCAAAATTTCTTTACAGCTAATTTAATTGGAATGGGCACCGCGCACTCACGCTCTTCCATTTTTCATAACCGTCATTCCTTGCAGTTAAATCTCACCACAATTCATCGTTAGATTCCCAGGCCTGATTCTTCTATCGTTGACGCGCTTCCGGTGCGCTGGTACTCTTTTGGCCCTGAACGCAACCAGTTGACTTGCGCTGCAGGCGGCCGTGAATGGCCTGCTGCAGAGTGGTTTCTATTTTCGTTCACAGTCGTAAATGCGCGCGCTTTGCGGATATAATTCGCCGAACCGAGACGAGAAGACGTGTTGTTGGCGTCGTAAAGCCTGCCTGGGGTGGCGTGTGGCTTCCCCGGGACTAGGAGGAATTATGAGAGCTCGATGGATATTTTTACTCGTCATTTCCATGGCGGGAACGATGACGGCCCAGACCTTTCGGGGAACAATTCTGGGAACGGTGACCGACAGCACGGGCGCATCCGTCGCTGGTGCTACGGTGAAGGCTCGCCACACCGCGACCGGGCTGGAGCGTACGACCCAGACCACGGGCGATGGCAGCTACTCGATACCGGAGTTGCCGATCGGAACGTATGAAGTGACCATCACCCAGTCGGGATTCCAGACGTCGATCACCCGCAGCGTGGACGTGAACGTCGCCGCCGAGAAGCGTGTGGACGCCGTGTTGCAGCCGGGACAGGTGTCAGAAAGGGTGGAAGTCTCGGGCGAGCTTCTGCCCCAGGTCGAGACCACTTCGTCGGAACTCGGCGGAACGCTGACAGGTCAAACCATCGAGGATCTCCCGATTAACGGGCGGGATTATGCA
This sequence comes from Terriglobales bacterium, assembly GCA_051986135.1. Lineage (GTDB taxonomy): Bacteria > Acidobacteriota > Terriglobia > Terriglobales > Acidobacteriaceae > Gp1-AA122. Next base: position 7,643 of record JBPYDQ010000359.1, read on the forward strand.
AAGCTGATTTACCTCAATGCGGGCGTTGCCGGCTCGCCCGATCAGATTTCCGATTCTCCCGGATCTTTCGGCGAATTTTCCATGAACGGATCGCGCGGACGCTCTAACAATTACCTGCTGGACGGTACCGACATGAATGATGGCTACCGCAACGACCCGGCCATCAACGAAGCGGGAGTGTTCGGCGATCCGGCGACGATTCTTCCCATTGACGCCATAGCCGAACTGCGCGTCTTATCGAACTACGCACCTGAATACGGGCGCAACAGCGGCGCCGTCGTCAACATCGTCACCAAAAGCGGAACCAACAATTTACATGGGTCCTTATTGGAATTCTGGCGCAGCGGCCAACTCGGAGCGCGCAACTTCTTCAATTTTGATGGCACTCCTAAGAACTCTTTTCTGAATAATCAATTCGGAGGGGCCTTGGGCGGGCCCATAGTGAAGGACAAGACCTTCTTTTTCCTCGATTACGAAGGGCAGCGGGAGACCGGAGCGCAGGGCGGTCTGAGCTGTGTGCCTGATCCTGGAGAAATCGCCAGCCTCGGAGGGGCGACAAATTCCGTCGCCGCCGCTATTCTGGCTCGGCATCCATGGCCTAACCCGAACGTGCCCGGTGCGTACAGCGACGCCAGCGGCTGTACGAATCCGGCGACCTCGGTAACAACCGATAACCTGTCTACCTCGACCCGATTCAACAATCGCGTCGACAGTTTGATTGGCAAAATTGATCACAACTTCAACGCGTCAAATCTAATCACCGGCCGCTACTACTTTGGAGACAGCGATCAGAGCTTCCCCTTCGCGCAATTGGCTGCCGGGATATTGCCCGGGTTCAACACCGTGACTCCCACCCGCGTGCAACTGGTATCGCTTTCCTATGTGAAGATCATCAACTCATCCCAAGTGAATGAGGCGCGTTTGGGATGGAACCGCTTCGCGGAGGGATTCTTCCCGGAAGACCACGCCTTCAATCCTAGCTCGATTGGACTGGATACCGGCGTCAGCAATCCGTTTGACTATGGCTTGCCGAAAATATCTGTGGGTGGCTTCGCGGTGATTGGAGCGACGCCCTCAGTTCCCCGCTCGCGGGTTGATGCTAACTGGCATTTCATTGACAACTATTCCTGGAAGTCGGGCCGGCACGATGTGAAGTTCGGGTACGAGTTCCGACGCACTACGATTCAGCTCATCCAGGACAACAACTTTCGCGGAAAATTCACTTTTAGCGATCTCAGTACGTTTCTCGCAGGTACACCCAGCGCGGGAAAGATTGCGTCCGGTAATACCCTCCGCCATACGGCCGAGAACAACCAGGGTTTCTACCTCCAGGACAGCTTCCGCTGGAATTCACGTCTGACCGTGAATTACGGTTTGCGCTGGGATTTTTTCGGTGTCGTACACGAGAAGAACAATCTCTTTTACCGGTTGACGCCCGCCAACGGGGGAACCGAGGTCGAGGTTGGCGGCCCGGGAGGGCCGGGCAGCCTGTACAATCCTGATTACAACAATTTTGCCCCCCGCATCGGCTTCGCGTATGACCTGACGGGAAAGGGCAGAACCGTGATTCGCGGTGGCTGGGGCCTGTTCTACGACGCGTTTTCTCAGGATATCTTCCTTGGGCACATTCCTTATAACTGCGTCTTTTGTCCGGGACCGGCGTATGCCGGTGTGGGAACGGCGGCAATCTCCTTCGCCGGACTTTCCGGTTCCGTACTGGGCGCAGGTCCAGTCTTTTCGAGCCCAAGCGCGTTGGGAGATTTCTTCGGAGTTGACCCGAATATCCGCACTCCTTACGTGCAGAATTTCAACCTCAACATCCAACAGCAGCTGAACAGCAAGGCTGTGCTCGAAGTTGGCTACGTGGGAACGAAGGGCAGCAAGCTTTTCCGCTTCCGCGACATCAACCAGCCCAGCCAGGCGCAGATCACGGCCTACGATACTTCCCCCGCTCAATGTGCCGGAGCGATTCTGCCCAATTGCCCGATCGCCGGTTTCGATGGCCCGGATGGGGCTAACTTCAACGTGCCTCGGACCGCATTTCCGAATTTATTTTATGTAAATCAGGAAGAGTCGACAGCCAGCTCCATCTACCATGCTCTGCAGACCAGCCTGCGCGTGACGGGCTGGCACGGATTGTCGACCCAGGCCAACTTCGTCTGGTCACACTCGATTGACAACGCCAGTGATCTCGAAGACTTCATTCCCAACGCAGCACAACCCAATAACAGCCTTGCCCCACAGGCGGAACGCGGAAATTCCAACTTCGATATTCGCCGGCGTTTCAGCTGGAATTTCACCTATCAGTTTCCTGCGGGAAGCGGCAGTTTTGCCAAATTGAAAGGCGGATGGGGGCTGGACGGCACTGCCAGCCTGCAAGATGGCCAGCCGTTCACGTTCAATTACAACTTCGAAGGGGATTATTCCGGCTCCGGTGAGGGATTCGATCGACCTGATGTGGTCGGACCGATTCAGTACGGGAGCGCTCCTTACAATTTCATTAATCTGAGTTCGTTTCAAGTTCCATGCACATTCGGCAACAGCACGAGCATTTCTGGATCGGGCGATAGCAATTGCTTGGCGGGCAGCCGCCATTTCGGCAATCTGGGTCGGAATGTTCTTTTCGGCCCCAGCTTCAAGGAATTCAATTTGGGAATATTCAAGAACACGGCCATCACAGAGCGCGTGAACATGCAAATCCGTGCCGACTTCTTCAATGTATTCAATCATCCGAATTTCTCGAATCCGGAACTGCCGGGCTTCATCGCCGACCCGGGGGTAAACGGCATCGATCGGCTCACCGGCAGGGGAATCGGATCCTACGCTCTGACTGCTACGGGCGATGTGGGAATTGGAAATCCGTTTCTCGGCGGCGGAGGACCGCGCGGGATTCAGCTTGCGGCGAAGTTCACCTTCTAAGCCTTACCGCTTCGAAGCCTAATCCGGATTCGAGTGACGCGGCTCATGACCGCGTCACTTCAACTTCGCCCCCATGGCTCGCATTGATTCAGCTACATCGAGCGGCGTTGTTTCCTATGCGCCTCTGCCTGCCGCCACTTCCGCGAAGGTTTACCACAGCACGAGTCCAAATACATTGGCTGGGATGAATTCCAACGGCTCCGCTCGAAGGCCATTTCGCAGACGACTATTAGCGGCGGCTAGAACTCGAGCCCTTCCGAGCACCTCTTGCCCGCCGCGATGGTCGAGAAAATTGTTATCAGGCAGGAAATGTAATCTGGATGGAGCAGGAAGCGACCGCGCTCCTGCCTGATTATTAGCAGCTCTCGCGCAGAATCAAGTGATTCCGCGCCACCTACAGGGATAGCCAAGGTAACGGGCAGGGTTGCGCCAGACGCTGCATCCCGATGCCTCTCCACGGTTGTTGCGCTGTAACTGGAATCTTTACTCTTCCACCCACTCGGCAGCACAGGTCGTACAGCGCCAGTTATTCTTCGGGATCGGGATCGGCAATCCCAGAAGCATCAGGCCATAGCTGAGCTTGCGGTCGATGGATTCGAAACGGATATCGGTGGAATTACAGCGGGGGCAGCGTGGTTGTTGGTAGACTTCGCCAACCTCGTGCTCCAGGAAAATCTCAGGGGCGGGCTCGTGCAGGATTTCGAGCGCCTCGTGAGCATCTTCGGAGCGAACTTGCAGGCGCATGTTGCCTATAGCATTGGACCAAAGCCAGTCCGTTCGGACCAGCTCCGAATCCGCCAGGAAACAGCGGATGCCGGCTGACTCCAGTTTGCCTTTGGCTAGCAAGGCTTCGGGCAGATCCCGGAAGCGTTCGATGGTGACCAGGTTGCCGGACAATATGGGAGAATCCTAACACGGATCCAAGGACGGAAATCAGCGCCAAGGCAACTTCGACTTGCTCGAGCACTGGGCAAAGGTTTGATTGATGGTGGGCACTGCAGGACTCGAACCTGCGACCTCGTGCGTGTGAAGCACGCGCTCTAACCAACTGAGCTAAGCGCCCAATCCCAAATGTAGAAAGAGTAACATTTCCAATCACTTACGGTCAAAACTAGAGTGAATTAGGGC
>JBPYDQ010000360.1:0-16237 GCA_051986135.1 Terriglobales bacterium
AACGATACATCGCTGATCTGCCGATTGACCGACGCGACTACCTAACCTTCACCTTACTGGCTCCGGGCGTCTCTGATTCCACACGGCTGGCTGGTGACCAGGACTTTCGCGTGAAACAAACACCGCAGAGCGGCCTTTCTTTCTACGGAAGTAATGGCCGGGGCAACAGCATCACGGTGGATGGCGGCGAGACCTCCGGCGATAGCGGTGGCGTGCGCCTTACGCTGAGCCAAGATGCGGTTCAGGAATTTCAGATCAATCGCAGCAACTATGCCGCCGACCTCGGTTCAGCGACTGGAGCATCTATCAACATCGTGACTAAGTCCGGAAGTAACAGGGTGCATGGCACGGTCTACGGATTTTTCCGCAATGATGCGATGGATGCCCGTGACCCGTTCGCGTTCAGCTCCGCCCTCGCCACGGACCCAACCTTCGCCAATTTCAACACGACCTCAACAGGTGCTCCCATCAAGAACTCGCTTTCTCGCCAGCAGTACGGTGGCGCGATCGGTATGCCCATCGTGAAAGACAGAACCTTCCTGTTTGTCTCATTCGAAGGCTTGCGGCAGAATTCGCAGAACTCGGTCCCCTTGCTGACGACCAGTTCGATTTTCGCCGGACCTTCCGCCACGGCAACGGCCAATCCGTTTCCCCAGAGTGATCCGAGGTTCGCGCAACAAGCGATTGTCAGCGCACTGGCCCAGTCCAGAAGCACGGCAAGCGTACCTTGTTTACAGGGAGTGAATGTGCCACCGGCGTTGTGCGCTGGTTTGCTACAGACCGCCCTCTCGGTGGTTCCAGGCCAGGGTTTAACTCCAGTTCAACAGGGGTTAAATGCCTTTCTGGTGGGTCAGTTTGAAACTCAAGGCGGAGTCTTCCCGTACAACACGCGAGAATACCTGGGCTCCGGACGTCTCGATCACCACTTCAATGCCAATAATCAGGTTTCGCTTACCTACCGCTATGGACATGATTTGGAAGAATCTCCCGATGTGCAGTCGTTGACCGCCTTCTCAGCGGGTAGCTCGATTCACAGCTATGACAACACCCTGCAGGGCGCTTGGTATCACCAGTTCAACCCAAGGACCCAAAACGAGGCTCGACTGCAGTGGAATTACTACAGCTTCAACGTAATTCCCAATGAGCCAGGCCAGGTCGGACTGCAGATCCCTGGTTTCATCAACAACCTAGGAACGAACATTTTCCTGCCCAACACCACAATATTGCGCCGTTACGAGTTTGCCGACAATTTCACAGCTATCCGCGGCCGACACACTCTCAAATTCGGAGGTACGGAACTGCTCCGGGGAAATCACACCGAATCGCACACCTTTTTCCCCGGACGCTTTGTGTTCGGTTCGCTTCCAGCCGGACTTGTGCTCAGCCCATGCTTAGCTCCGTCATCCACTTCAGGCCCGAATCCCTGCGGTGTGACTACGCCGGGCGCGACGCTGAGCTCTTTGCAGTCGACTTCCTGGGGCGTACCTCAGGTCTACCAGCAAGGCTTCGGGAACCCGACCTACGGATACTACACGCGACCGCTGACCGCTCTCTACGCTCAGGATTCGTGGAGGATTACTTCAAGCTTCACGTTGAACTATGGCCTTCGCTACGAGTTGGACTCGCAGTTTGCCCCGTTGACGACATATACCAAGGACTTTGCTCCGCGAATATCGTTTGCCTGGGATCCTTGGAAGGACCACAAGACAGTAATCCGGGGTGGTTATGGAATTTTCTACGGACCTGTGGACGTGCAGATTCCCGACGTCGATTTGAGCCTAGGAGTGTTAAACAGCAACAGGTCCGCGGTTGAGAATCGAACAGGCGCTAGCCAACTGGCAAACCTCAGCTCGATTTGTGGGGTGTCACAGTTCGGAACAATGATCATTCCCGGCGCTGGCAGCAGCCCCTGCAACCGGGAGATTTCTATTTACGTAGATCCGATCGCGGGCGTTCCGCTGTTAGGCCTTGCGGGGGCACCGGTTGTGTTCCAAACCCTGTTCGGCCAGGGACTGATTCAGTGCAGCAAGCCAACCGCCGGTAATGCCGCATGCATCACGCCCGCTGCGGTGGCTCGATTCGGGATCAATGTTACGAACAGCGGTCCTATCGGCCCGCTCCAGGTAGTGTTTGTGAACCAACCGGGCTACCGTCCACCGGTCGCACAGCAGGCCTCGCTTGGAATTGAACGCGAAATTACAAACGGACTCTCCTTCTCCGTGAGTGGCATCTATTCGCATACGCAGAGACTGCCGATCGCGATCGACACCAATCTGCTGCCGGCACCGTTTACTACCGTAACTTTAGCGAACGGCCAGATAGTCTCCTATCGCAACTGGAACACAACAGCGGCGGGCGCCGATCCGCTGGGAGGGACTGAGCCGGGCGGCCTGCCCTGCGATAATCCGAGCGTCCGATGCTTCGTAAATCCGCTCGTCGTCCAGAATAACCAGTACAGTTCGGAGGGGTACGCTGTTTACGAAGGGGGCATTCTGGAAATAAGGAAGCGCTTTAGCAACCATTTCACGGTATTCGGGAACTACACCTACAGCAAAGGCATTGACACTTCGACGGATTACAACACGGACTACGGCCCGCAGGATCCGACGAACATCAACCTCGACCGCGCATTGTCGGAGTTTGATGAACGCCACAAAGTCATGATAGCTGGGGTGATTGAGAGTCCGTGGTCGCAGAGGATTCTGTCAGGTTTCCAGCTATCGCCGATTTTTTCCTACCACAGCGGACATCCTTTCAACCTGTTAGCGGGAGGCGAGGTGAACGGGGACAACCATACGACCAACGAACGTCCCATCGGGGCGCCCCGCGACACCGGGCTGGGTCCAAATTACTGGGACTTCGACGCGCGTTTGACGTGGCAGCACAAAGTTGGAGAAAGGATCAATGTGCAGTTCACGGCGGAGGGATTTAACATCGCCAACCGGACGAACTTCGCGAGCGTGAACAATGAAGTGGGTCCTGACTTCGGACTTATTCCGGGCTTCACGACTTTTAATGTCAAGGGGCTTCGGCCCGGAACGGCTATGCAAGGCGGCGGGGTCGTTACACCGAGCGTTCCGCTTTCGTTCACGTCAGCCCTTCCGATGCGTGAGATCCAACTCGGCCTTCGGGTCTCATTCTAGGCGGGAGCGCGAATGGCGTACGTCGAGAACCAGGGGGCCAGAATCTATTGGGACGAACAAGGAGATGGCGCGCCCATACTGTTGATTATGGGGCTCGGTTATCCCTCCTGTATGTGGCACCGCACCCGGCCGGTTCTGGCGGCGCGCTACCGAACGATCGCTTTCGACAACCGGGGCATTGGAAAAAGCGATGTGCCAACGGGTCCGTATTCGATCCCATTGATGGCATCCGATGCGGCGGCGGTGCTGGACGCTACTGGAGTTGACAGCGCGCATGTGTTCGGCGTCTCTATGGGAGGCATGATTGCGCAGGAGTTCGCTCTGCAGTACCCGAAACGGGTGCGCTCGCTGATATTGGGCTGCACGGCTGCGGGCGGACCGACCGCAGTACGTGCCCAGCAGGGCGCGATTCAAATGCTGATGGCGCATGACCGGATGACGCCCGAGCAAGCCCTGGAAGCGCCGGTGCCTTTTATCTACGATCCGGCAACTCCGCGGGAGCGCATTGATCAAGATTTGTCAGTTCGCAGACCCTGGTTACCACGTCCGGAGGGATATGCAGCCCAGCTCCAGGGAATCATCGCCTGGGAAAGCCACAGCCGTCTTTGCGACATCGGTACGCCGGTGCTCGTGATTCACGGCGAGTCGGACCGTCTGGTACCGCCTGGAAACGGCGAACTCATCGCCGAGCGTATTCCCGGCGCCAAGCTTGTGATGATTCCACACGCCAGCCATCTGTTTGTGACCGACCAGACCGAAATCGCGCACCGGGTTATTCTGCAATTTCTTGAAGAGCAAACGGTTCCGAAAGCAAGCGACGCGGAGCGGGAGCGCGATGAGAACCGATCGTTTGTCGGTCCGCATCCTAACACCGACCCCGAGAACAGAAAACTCTGGTGCTAGAAGGACTTTGGCCGGATCGAGGATTCCACAGTGAACGTAAACGAGCTATTCAACAACGCCGGGATATGGTGGGGAGTCCAATAAAGAACATGCGGCTCGAGGATTGGACGAAGGTCATCGAGGCGAACTTGACTGGAGCTTCTCTGTGCGCTCAGGCGGCGGGTGAAGTCATGCTCTGGCAGGGAAAGGGGAAGATCATTAATATTGCTTCGGTCGCTGGACTTCGCGGTGTTCCCCCGCAACTCCTTGCAATCGGCTATCACACCAGCCAGGGAGGGGTTATTGACTTCACGAGAGTCTCAGCTTGCAGGTGGGCCGATCATAACATTCAAGTGAAATGCTATTGCCCCGGGATGGTTCCCGACCCAGATGTTCAACCGAATCCTGGTGCATCGCAAGGATCCTTTTCCGTCTCATATCCCGCTCCGGCGCTTGGGCAACGAACATGACTTGAAAGGAGTCGCAGTGTTTCTGGCTAGTCCGCCTGGTAATGAGGAGCTGGTAATAACGAGATCGACACATGAATGTTCCGCTGACTCCCGTACGATTCTTACGCTACGCCGAGCGACAGTTCCCCGACAAAACGGCTGTCGTTTGCGGTGCGCTCCGGTTCACCTATACGCAGTTCGCCGAAAGGACGATGCGCCTTGCCGGCGCCCTGCGAGATGCAGGTGTGAAGTCGGGTGATCGGGTGGCGTTTCTCAGCCTCAATTGCCACCGACTTCTCGAAGCGTATTACGGAGTGTTGGAGGCTGGTGCGGTTTTGTTGCCGCTCAACATCCGACTTTCGACCGATGAATTGGCCTACATTCTGAATGATGCTGCGGCGAACATGCTCTTCCTGGAAAAAGAGTTCGTTGAGCTTGTGAATTCCTTTCGCCAGCGAGTTCCATCGCTGCAAACTTTCTTTCTGCTTGACTCCGCAGCACAGGCGCCGTGGCTTTTCCACAGAAACTATGAAGATGCGCTGGCCGCTGCAACGCCCTACCGAGCCGATGTTATGGACTTTGACGAGAACGCGCTCGCGGAGCTGTTCTACACCAGCGGCACCAGTGCCAATCCCAAGGGAGTCATGCTGTCCCACAGGAACATTTATCTGCACGCGCTCTCGATTTGCCTGACATTTCTCACAAGAAACGACAGCGTGGACCTGCACACGATACCGCTGTTTCACGCGAATGGTTGGGGCACAGCACATACATTGACATTGGTGGGTGGAACACACGTCATGCTACCGCGCTTCACCTGCGCCGAGGTCTTCCGGCTGATCGAACGCGAGCGGGTTGATTCCCTGAGCCTTGTGCCGATCATGGCTACTGCATTGGCAAATTCACCGGAACGGGAGAAATACGACTTGAGCAGCTTGCAGTGGGTTTCCATCGGAGGGGCTGCCTCTTCTCCAACCCTAATTCGCGAGGTCGAGGAAAAGCTAGGCTGCGCATGTTTTGCCGGCTATGGGCTCACCGAAACTGCGCCCGTGCTTTCAACCGCCAAGCCAAGAGCAGGAGAACAATTCGAAGGCGAGCAGCGACCTGTGGCTCTGGCGATGACTGGATACTCGATACCAGGTGTGGAACTGCGTGTAGTCGACGCGGAAGACAAAGATGTTCCTCCTGACGGGAAGGCAATGGGAGAAATCGTAGCCCGCTCAGATGGAGTGATGATGGGCTATTGGCAACAGCCCGAGGCCACGGCGGAAGTGATGCGCGGCGGCTGGTTTCATACCGAAGACATGGCCACGATCGGCCGGGACGGACGAATTCTGATTGTTGATCGCAAGAAGGACATCATTGTCAGCGGGGGCGAGAACATTTCGTCGCTGGAAGTGGAGAAAGCGCTGCTGGCGCATCCCGGAGTGTATGAGGCCGCGGTGGTTCCGATTCCGGATGAAAAATGGGGAGAGGTACCTCTGGGACTGATTGTAAGAAAGCCGGGATCAAATGTGACGGCTGATGAACTACTCGAATTCTGTCGCTCGCGTATTGCTCACTACAAGAGCCCGCGCTCTATCGAATTTCTTGAAAGCCTGCCCAAAACGGCTACCGGAAAAGTTCTGAAGCGAAACCTGCGCAAGAGATATTGGAGTGGGCATCAAGGTTCGCAACTCGGCGCGGGCAAATCGGCTTTCGACAAATGATTGTCGGGGTCGCTTGCCGGAACCATCTGAGAATTCAAAGCCATGGAACACCTCGTTCAACTCTCTACAGAAGAAAATAAGAACGTCGCAATCATCACGGTCAACAATCCGCCGGTAAACGCCTTGAGCCCGAGGGTCGTCCAAGAGATAGCGAAAGCAATGCAGCAAGCGGGCGAGGAGAGTGAAGTAAGCGCCATCGTGCTGATTGGTGCCGGCCGCACCTTCGTAGCCGGCGCGGACATCAAGGAATTCGGCAAGATCACATCAGGCAAGAGCGAACGGGGCGCAGGGTTGCTTCCATTGCTTTTGCAGATGGAAGATCTCCCGAAACCCGTGGTGGTCGTCATTCACGGCAATGCTTTCGGCGGAGGTCTGGAGTTGGCAATGGCCTGTCACTATCGCGTTGCTGCTGCGAACGCGCAACTGGGCCAACCCGAGGCGAAGCTCGGCCTTATTCCGGGCGCAGGCGGCACGCAAAGGCTGCCGCGACTGGTTGGCGTCGTGAAAGCGGTCGAGATGTGCGCGGAGGGCAACCCGATCGCGGCGCGGGAAGCGAAGCAACTCGGCCTCGTGGATCATTTGATTGAGGGCGATTTGCTGTCGGAGGCGGTGGCGTTCGCACGTGAAGTCACCGGGAAACCGATCGTGAAGACGCGGGAGCGTGACGACAAACTGAAAATTCTTGCGCAGGAGACAGCCGTATTCGATTCCGCCCGCGAAAAGGCGCGCTCCAAGCAGCGGGGGATGAAGGCGCCGCTGGCTGCGATCGATGCAGTCGAAGCCAGCACCAGAATGTCTTTTGAAGAGGGATGTCAGGTAGAACAGAAACTGTTTCGCGAGTGCCTCTTCTCCGATCAATCCAAAGCACTGATCTATGCATTTTTCGGCGAGCGCGAAGTGTCCAAGATTCCAGATATTCCCAAGGAAACTTCCCTCATCCCGGTAAAGTCGGTTGCTGTGGTCGGCGCTGGAACAATGGGTGGCGGCATCGCCATGGTGTTCGCCAATGCCGGCTTTCCGGTTTTGCTCAAGGAGGTGGACCAGGCGGCGCTCGACCATGGCTTGGCCACAATTCAGACGAATTATCTGAGTTCGGTGAAACGCGGCCGCTTCACGCAGGAGACAGTGGATGGATGCCTGAACCGAATCAAGCCGACCCTCACGTATGACGAATTCGGCGAAGTAGACATGGTCGTCGAGGCGGTGTTCGAAGTCATGGCGCTTAAGAAGGAAGTTTTTGCGCAGCTTGATCACTCATGCAAGAGGGGAGCGATCGTGGCGAGCAATACATCGACTCTGAATATCGACGAAATTGCCTCCGCCACATCGAGGCCGGAATCGGTGATTGGGACTCATTTTTTCAGCCCGGCGAACGTGATGCGGTTGCTTGAAATTGTTCGCGGCAGGGCGAGTAGTAAGGAAGTAATTGCCACCTGCATGCAACTGGCGAAGAAAGTAGGCAAAGTTGGCGTGTTGGTGGGGAACTGTCGCGGGTTCGTCGGAAACCGCATGTTCGGTCCGTACCGTCGGGAAGCGCAATTCCTGGCCGAGGAAGGCGCCAGCATCACAGCCATCGACCGAGCGCTGTACGATTTCGGTATGGCCATGGGACCGATGGCCACAGGCGACCTGGCAGGTCTCGATGTGGGTTGGCGGATCCGCAAAGAGTACCGCAATCTGGAAAAGCCCGGCGTGCGCCAGCCGTTTGTGGAGGATCGCCTTTCGGAACTCGGTCGTTATGGGCAGAAAACTGGTGCGGGATGGTACAAGTATGATGACAGCCGACGCGCGGTTCCTGATCCTGAAGTTCAGGGCCTGGTACACAAGTGGGCGCGTGAAGCTGGCATCCCGCAACGCAATATTTCGTCGGACGAGATCGTCGAACGTTGCATCTACGCTCTCGTCAATGAGGGAGCACGCATCCTTGAGGAAGGTATTGCCCTGCGCGCGGTCGACATCGACATCATTTATGTGAACGGGTATGGGTTCCCGTCGTATCGAGGTGGACCTATGTGGTATGCCGACACCGTCGGGCTGAAGGGGGTTTACGAACGCATCCGCGACTTCCACCAACAATACGGCGAACTTTGGCAGCCTGCTCCGCTGCTGAAGCGCTTGGCGGAAGATGGCAAGACTTTCGCTGAATTCAGTCAGGACCAGGCCGCGGTAAGGTAAGTGCACTCCTTGACAATTCCATCCGATTCCGCTCCTGTTCGTCCCGGCGAGGAACTGGATCTTGCCGCTCTCTCCCACTGGCTGCAGGGAAAAATCGATGGTGCTGAGCGAGGCATTGCAGTCGAACAGTTTCCGAGTGGGCACTCGAACCTTACGTACCTGTTACGGATTGGTGATCGGGAGTATGTTCTCAGGCGCGGTCCTCTCGGTCCGGTCGCTCCCAAAGCACACGACATGGCGCGTGAATTTCGTGTGCTTCAGTTGGTCCATCCGCATTTTCCCGAGGCACCAAATGTCTTCCACTTGTGTGAGGATACGTCGCTGCTTGGAGGAGCGTTTTTTTTGATGGAGCGTCGCCACGGGTTCATCCTGCGCGATGATATTCCGACACAGTTGGTAAGCGAGCCGACCTACTCGAAGCAACTGAGCGAGACGTTCATCGATTGCCTAGTCAAGTTTCATGCGATCGATATTTCGAAAACAGACTTGATTGCTCTGGGCAGACCGGACGGCTTTCTTGAGCGCCAGGTCCAGGGCTGGACTGACCGGTGGAATCGGGCCAAAACGGAGCAAATGCCTGCGATGGATCGTGTGATTCGATGGCTCGGCTATCGCAGACCAGACTCTCCCGCGCCCACCCTGGTCCACAATGATTACAAGCTAGACAATGTGATGATTCGCTTCGGATCGCTGGATCGAATCGAGGCGGTGCTCGACTGGGAGATGGCAACGGTGGGCGACCCTTTGGCGGATCTTGGTTTGACTCTATGTTATTGGGCGTGGGCAGACGCGCCACAACTGCGGGCTGGGGGAGCGCCTGCGCTTACAACCCAGCCCGGCTGGTACACGCGTGATCAGTTCATTCAGCGCTATGCAGAGCGTAGCGGACGGGATGTATCGCAAATTGGTTTCTACGAAGTGTTAGGCGTCTTCAAACTCGCGGTTATTCTGCAGCAGATTTACTATCGATTCAGACGTGGCCAGACGCACGACACGCGATTTCAGGGTTTCGATAAACAGGTCAAGGGGCTCGTCGAGCTGGCTGATTCACTAACGAGGACGCTCAGTTGAACAACATCTATGTCGTCCGCCACGGTCAGCGGGTACGCGCGATGCCTACGACTCTCGTTCCACACTGGGAAGATGCCAAGCGCGACTGCTGGGCGATTACTTCACATCGCAGCGCGTCCGATTTGCTTCCGCTTACACAGCGGGGCGCTTCTGCGACAACGGCAAACTGCTGAGGAGGTTGGTAAGGCGTCTGCAGAGGCGTCGTGTTTCCTTCGGCAACCATGGATCAGGGCTGGGATGAATTTGACCTCGAGCGAGTCTATCGGGAAATCGCTCCGCAATTGCGCAGGAAGCTCCCACATTCCGCTCTGAATGCGCGGACCTGTGGGCACAGGTTGGCCAACCTGGAGACACACGAGGCACGCATTCATCGAAGAGCTCCCCTGCGACACGAAAGCGGTGGATGCGTGGATTCGCGGCCGTTATTCCTACAGCGCCGAAACGTGGAATCAATTTTGTAAGCGTGTTGCGACATGCCGCCTGAAAATGACAGAGATTCTGCAGGATGAAAGCGTCGTCGTTTTCACTTCCGCCTACACCGGTCGCGATGGACCGGGATGTCACCGACACTGTTGATGATCGGATCATGCGGCTTGCGGGTGCACCATACAACGCGTCCTACTCGGTCTTGCGTTTGCGAGGCGACTAGTTGCGAGTTTTCATTCAATGCTGTACCCACACTTTGCCGCTTCCGACTTGTGCACCCACCGCTGACGAGGTGTGGCTCAAGCGCGGAGCATCATTTAAGAATAGTAGCGAATCACCCACTCGGCGACGCAGCACGGCTTATCATTCCCCTCACTCTCTACCGTCACATGGAACACTACTTCGAGTGCGCCAGGTAATTGTTTTGTGGACTGAATAGTAAAGCTAGCTCGAATTCGAGAGCCGGCGCGGACCGGGGAGGGGAAGCGAACCCGATTCAATCCGTAGTTGATGCTCATCCGGACTTCGCGTCGAATCTGTATTGCCTCCTTCAGAAAACGGCTCAGCAGCGACAGCGTCAGGAATCCATGGGCAATCGTCGTCCCATGCGGGGATTCGCGTTCCGCACGTACACGGTCCAAATGAATCCACTGCTGGTCCTCGGTAACGTCAGCAAACGACTGAATGCGATCCTGCGAGATCGAAAACCAGTCCGTAACGGCGATCTCGCGACCCATCCAGTCCATTAACGAAAGAGGTGTTTCAATGGCTACAAGCACGCGGGTGTCCTGTCGATTATGGAATTCGCTGGTTGATGGTTTCGATTGGCAGGCGAAGGATTGACCGCCGACGGAAGCGTCGGAAGCAACGCGGAAGCGGTCAATCGGGTGCCGACCGCTCCTCCGTCGCAGTCCATTTTCGAAGCTCCATCTTCGCGATTGATTCCATGTGGACCTCATCGGGACCGTCTGCCAGACGCAATGTGCGTGCATTGGCCCAGGCTGCAGCCAGAAATGTATCTTGCGACACTCCCGCTGCGCCGTGAGCCTGGATAGCACGATCCAGCACGCGCAGGGCGACATTCGGCGCCACCACCTTGATCATTGCGATCTCGGCGCGCGCGTTTTTGTTTCCTACCGTATCCATCCTGTAGGCCGCCTGCAAAGTCAAAAGACGTGCCTGCTCGATCTCCATCCGTGAGCGAGCGATGTCAGCGCGAATGGTGCCCTGCTGGGCGAGTGGTTTTCCGAAGGCCACGCGTTCCTCGACTCGTTTGCACATGGTCTCGAGTGCCCGTTCCGCGACACCAATACAACGCATACAGTGATGAACACGGCCCGGGCCCAGCCGTCCCTGGGCAATTTCGAATCCCCGGCCCTCGCCGAGCAGAATATTTGCGAAAGGCACCCGAACGTTTTCGAAAGAAATCTCGGCGTGTCCATGAGGAGCGTGATCATAACCAAACACCGTCAGCAGGCGTTTCACCTTGACCCCCGCCGCGTCCATCGGAACCAGTACCATTGATTGCTGACGATGGGGTGCAGCAGAGCGATCGGTCTTGCCCATGAAGATCGCGACCTTGCAGCGCGGATCGCCTGCACCCGTGCACCACCACTTGCGTCCGTTGATTACATATTCATTCCCTTCGCGAACGATGCTCGCCTTGATGTTAGTCGCATCCGATGAGGCGACCGTAGGTTCGGTCATGGCAAAACATGAGCGAATGTCGCCGGCAAGCAATGGCTTCAGCCAGCGTTCGTTTTGCTCCAGTGTGCCGTAGCGAGCAAGCACTTCCATGTTTCCGGTGTCCGGGGCTGAGCAGTTGAACACCTCTGGAGCGATCACGCTGCGCCCCATGATCTGGCATAACGGGGCGTATTCAAGGTTCGTTAATCCAGCGCCGCTCTCCGAGTTCGGCAAGAAAAGATTCCACAGACCTGCCGCGCGCGCCTTTGGTTTCAGTTCTTCCACGACGAGCGTTGGTTTCCAGCGGTTGCGTTCAACTTCGTCGTAGAACCGCTGCTCATTTGGGAAAACGTGCTCATCCATGAAAGTCTGCAGACGGTGTTGCAAGTCCTGAACTTTGCTGCTGAATGCGAAATCCATCTTGCTTGGTTGCTTTCTCCTTGCAAATCCTTCACTGGGTACTGATCGAACCGCGCAGTACCGTAACCGACGCTTTAGGAAGTTGGAAAAGCGCCTCGGCGCCACCGTTCACCGTCGACTTTGACGGCGGACCGTCGGGATCTGCGTGACCCTGCTCTCCTTCCTGGTGCCATACATATTCGTTTGAGCCGAAAGTGATGCGATCCACTTGGCCGGAGAAATGGCGGCTACCGTCTGTCCGAGAACCTGCGAACACCAGCTTCACTGCGTGGTCGTTATACTGATCGCGATTCACCAGCATCACGGACCACTGCTTGTCTGGTCGCTCGACGGCATACGCCGTAACCAAAGCATTTCCGGCAGCGTCAGTCACATCACTCCAAGCCTTAAACTGCTTGTGGGGCGCGTCGATCGGTTCGACCCACTCCTTGGCGATCACCTCGGTCGCAAGGTACTGAGGTGTGTATCCCTTAAAGTTATAGTCTTTATCCACCGCGAGAAATCCGCCTGGATGGTCCGGCGACGGCATGTAGTGGAAGTAGTAGGTCGCGCCCGCTCCCTCGCTCATCATCGAACCGACGTAATCAGCTAGCCACAAAGCGCTCTTGACAGTAGAGGGCGGCGCCCCGCCTCCAATGTTCCCTTCAGTCATGAAGAAGGGAATATTTGGCGGTAAACCGTTGTCTTTCCACACCTGCACGATATGGCTGACGTATCCCGGCTCCGGATACAAGTCAGCCCAGGAATAACTTGGCCGATCCTGGTAGGGATAGTGTTCGAAGGAGAAGAAAGTGAAGTCGCTCAACCGTCCATGCGCTTTCAGGTAGTCCACGAAGCGGCCAAGCCACGAGACTTTCCCGTTCGCATCCGGCCAGACTTCGACGTCGCCGAAGGTTCCTTCGAAGGGCGGGCCCCCAAGCTTCGCCTGGGGAACAAGTTTGTGAATCGCGGTCGCGAACTCTAGGTAAAGAGCACCGTAGTCTTCAGGAAGCATGTGTTGCCCGTCGGCCTCTTCTCCCATTTCAATCCAAGAGATAGGATATTTGCGTTTGTAGAGATACGCGATCTCGTTGGCCGCGTCTTCCGGTGTGGCATAGAGCATCGCAATCGGCACCATCGCTGGCAGCCCGCGGGTTATGCCACAGTGGAAGAAGAAATCAAAGCCGACCTGGTCTCCCCGGGATTCGTCCAGATTGGAAGCTGCGTGCCACGGGTCAACCGAAGAGGGCCAAGTCACGGTTTGATTGCGGCTGGAAAAGTGCGTGACGTAGTCGTTAAACTGGCCATCTTGCGAAAGGGATCCAACATAGAGTTCGTTGATCGCATAACCCACGCAATTTCGCTTGTCAGTAGATCCGTGAGTATCACAAGTGTTGGACGATTCCGTCATCCAGATACGGAGGTAGCGCACCGGAATCATCCACGAAACAAGCTTCAGCGTGACCGTTCCACCTTTGCCTTCGGTGATCTTGCCTAGCGGGTAGGTCTGCCACGTCCCCTTCGTCGTACCGTCGTAAAATGGCTCCAGGTCACCCGTCCAGAATTGAACGGAATAGCGGCGCGCGTACGGATTGGCCCACGCGATCCGGATGGCATTGACGTCGATCTTGCTGCCCAGGTCGATTACCACCCACTGGGGATGCAGCGAGTCGTCTTCGCCGGTAAACGCCTTCGTGAGATAAGGATTACTCTTCCAGTAGGAACTCGGATCGCCATCGGTAAGACGCGACCAGCCGTTTCCGTCGCCGCGGCTAAAACCTCGGTGCGGCAGCGGATAAGCCCACGAGTGCCCGATCTCTTCGCCCGGCTCGGCGCTGCCCACAAAATAACCCTCCTGCTTCTCGGCGTTGCTCCAGTTCCCCTGTGGATTCCAGTGCCAGGCCTCGACCATAAGCTCGGTGTTCTGGCGATAAGTTACCGTCTGCCATCCAGCGTTGAGGATGATGCTGAGCAGTGGGTCATTGAGCAGCTTCTCGGGGCTCCCAGTCCGCAACCGGTCAATCGCCGCACCCAGAGTGTGCGGAGGACTGAAGGTATTGACCACATGCGTGGGGGCGGCATCGACGGTGACAGTCTGAGCGAGAGCTACGTCGATCGTACAAAAAAAGACGCAAATGAACCAAAAGATTCCGCCGACTAGACTTTTTATAAACGACGGCATCGAACTTGCCTCCGACCAGAGATTGGGATAGAAAATCGCGCGTAAGGTAGTACCTACCCTTGGGAAAGAGCATGCAAAAACCTTCAGCCATTGCCAAACGGCCGAGGGCCCAACCTTCAAAAGTACACCTGCAAAGCTAGCTGCAGTTGACGAGGACTGTTGACCGTGGAAGTAATCAGACCGAAGGTGCTCGAACCCACAGTTGTGTCTGGCCCCTGAAATGCCGGTGGTTGAACGCATTAAACGATTCAGCGCCGAACTCTACGAGCATTGCGTCCCGAACGTTCGACAACGGGAATTTCTTAACGAGGCACCTCGACACATGCCGCGGCTCCGCCCGACAAGGAACCTGGCCAGAAATGCTATTGTCCGCTCATCCTGCAACACGAATTGAGTACCTTCTGCTGCTTCGCTGACTAGCCCAATTTATAGAGTCGACATTCTACTCCGGTCGGCAAACTGTATAAACTGAATTTAAGGTTTCCCAAACCAGCATCGTCAGCCGGGGGAAACATGCAGAAATGATGAGTCAATCGACGTCTAGCGGCAAGGAAACCATCAACTATTGAGCAGCTGACCACGTTCTTTTTCCAATGCATTATGAAAGAACGCCCCCGCCTCCGGAGTACAGGTTGGTTGTAACGCCAGCAGGCGCTCCGCTGCGCGCCGCAGGGCTTCGATCCGCTGCGGCCACGGCCTAACGACCAAGAACCTAACGACCAAGAAAATGATCATCGCGTCTTCACTTTCGGGTCGGTGGCAAGGTCAGGTATCGTATCCAGCCTCGGGACAATGCGATCTTGGTCCATCAGCCATTTGCTTTGTTCCAGGAATGCTGGCACTGGCTTCGAGTACAGCGGGCCGCTCGGTTCTTCCAAGACCTGCCGAATCGCTGCCAGGGTACTATCGATCGGTTGGACGTGACGGATGGGCGGCCGTATTTCTCCTGCCAGATGCCGGTGAAGAGCGCTTGACGCTTCCCCCCGCCGGCCATCTTGTG
The DNA here is from genome assembly GCA_051986135.1 of Terriglobales bacterium. Taxonomy (GTDB): domain Bacteria; phylum Acidobacteriota; class Terriglobia; order Terriglobales; family Acidobacteriaceae; genus Gp1-AA122. The sequence goes on from JBPYDQ010000360.1 coordinate 15,123, forward strand.
TATGTGAAAAACAAACTGGCTGTTATTCCCATCGTGCAACCTTGATCGTGGGTTCAAGTCCCGAGAGCGTGGTCAGGGTAACTATTTCGTTAGCGGTTGCACTCTCAGCGCAACGTCGTTCCCTATTTTTGCGCGATGCTTACCTCGCCATACTAACTGCTGCCGGAAGTATCCGGTTGCAACGCCCAGTCGCGTACCAGTTGAATGGTGGAAAACAAGAGTTCGTTGCGATTGGTTACGCGAAACAACGTCGGAACAGAATCGGCTTCGAGGTAGGGTGGTTACGACGGGAGAAAGCAGTTATTCATTGACCACGTGCTGAATTATTCCAGTTTGCTGGGTGGAAGCAGCGACGACTTCGGCTATGCGATAGCACTCGATGCCCCTGGCAACATTTACCTAACAGACGGAACTGCTTCGGCTGATTTTCCCATTAGCTCATGCGCGTTGCCGAGTACCTATAAGGGCGCGGACTCGAACACTCAAGCGGTGCACCGCGACCTGTTGGTTACGAAGCCGGATCCTGCGATGAATCTTGCGTCAAACAATATCGGCAGCGATCGCAACACCGAAAGAGCTGTCCCAGCATAGAAACAATGGTTGTCAATACCGAAGAAATACGGGGAAAGCCGGCGCATCCTAGCAACGCATCTCAGTAGAACCTAATGCAAAGCGCTTAATTGCCATTAGGCGTAAGGACGTCCTGTGAATAAAACGACGAGAGACAATCTTTCAACGGCAATGCATGGCGAAGCGTTCGCATACGCGAAATATATGCTGTTCGCAGAACGCGCACGTCAGCGCGGTAATCCTGAGTTAGCTCAATTGCTTGAGAAGACAGCCAAGGAAGAACTATTGGAGCATTTCGCGGAGGAAGCCGGGCTCGCGGAACTTGTGCGTGCTGATTCCGACAATCTTGAGGACGCCATTCAAGGGGAGTCCTACGAGGTCGAAACGATGTACCGCGATTTTGCGGAGCAAGCGTTTTCCGCCGGCGACAAAGCCGTCGGGGATCGCTTTGATGAGATTCGGCACGACGAAATGAAGCATCGTGATGAATTCAAAAAAGCCTTAGCGAAGTTAGGTAAGAATCCAAACCGCGCAGGGTAACTAAA
>JBPYDQ010000361.1:0-19387 GCA_051986135.1 Terriglobales bacterium
TTGTTCTTGCGAGCTCTCGTTCCCTGATAATTCTCTTAGGGCTATTAGGACCACTCGCCTCAGCGTCCGGACCAAGCAAGTGGGTTAGAGTTCGCTCCGCACATTTTGATGTTGTCAGCGATGACGGTTACTCCGCCGCGACGAAGATCGCATCACAACTGGAAAACATGAGGAGTGTGCTTCGGTTTCTGATGCCGGCTGCTCGATTAGTCTTTCCGGCGCCGCTTCAAGTCGTTGCAATTAGGGATTCGGCAACAATCGGGCAGCTGACCGCGATCCGGGATGGGAAACAATCGAACGATGCTGGCGAGTTCATCCCCGGTCCTGACGCGGAATTTATTTTGCTGAACCTGTCTGATGCTCGTTGGGAACCAGCTGCATACCATGAGTACGCGCACGCATTTCTTGCAGCAAACACTTCGGTCAATGTCGGCCTTTGGTTCGAAGAGGGATTTGCGGAGTACCTCTCGACATTAGAAGTAAAGAAAGGCCAAGCCAAGGTCGGCTTGCCGGAACTCCGCGCGCTAAACTTTTTGCGATCCGAGCGCAAGCTATTAACTGTGCGAGACATGTTCCGCGTTACTCGTGAAATGAGCATCTACAACGATGCCGGGGAATACCATTCGTTGTTCTATGCTGATTCCTGGTTGCTCGTCCACTTTCTGTTCGATCACCAAGAAGTCCCTAATGCTCTGAAACTATTCTCCATGATTGCCGGCGATAAGTCGCTTGATGAGGCGGTGCGGGCTGCGTTTGACATCCCCTTGTCCAAAGTCGATAGCGAGTTAGCAGACTACGCTCAGCGAGAGCAATTTGGTTACGGGCAAGTGGTTGTTCCTGGCATAAGATCGGAGGAATACCAGCGTGAGGCCTTGAGCGAGGTGGAGTTTCGGGCCCTCCTGGCGGATGTGCGCTTCCATTCTCGCGAAGATTCCCAAAGAAGCAGCGACGAGCTAAAATCTCTCGTTTCAGTCGATCCCCGCTCGGTGACAGCTCTTCGTGCTCTCGGCTATGTAGAGCTAACAACCGGGAATTTTGATCTAGCCCGCAAGTATCTCACTCAGGCTAACCGCATCAGACCGGAGGCGCGCACGCATTATTATCTCGGATTGCTCGAAAACTCTGGCTCAATGGTTACCCCTAATTCCCGACAGCCGCAACTCGAGTCTGTTCGCGAGCACATGGCGAGTTGCCTTGCCCAAGAACCCACGTTTGCGGCTGCATTTGATTTGCTGGGACACGCTTTGGCCGCACAGGGCCGCTTGCGGGACTCTCTCGAGGCCTTCAAGCAGGCAGCCAATTGGGGGCCGCGGATTGACTTATATACGCTCGACTTGGCGGAAATGGAGTTACGCTTAGGGTTGGCCGCACCGGACACATGGGCGAATTTGACATATCTATCGGAGAGCCCCGACACAGCCGTAGCGGCTCGCGCCGCCCAGTTGATGGCCAGCGAAGAATCAAGACAAACCGCATCCAGATGAGCGGCGTCCCCTCGTCCAGACCTCATCCCCGCTTGAGAAAGCGTTGCCACAGCCTCATGACGAGCAAATGTGCCCAGAACGATCTGTCTCAACCGAGGGGTTCAATTTACAAAAACTGCGGGTGTGCCAATCTGATTTGTCTGAAGGGAAGGGGTTCGCCCCACATTGGGGGAACCGTTTGGGGTGAACCGAGGTAAGTTGGCACAGTGTCAGTCCACCGTTTGAACAACCTTTCCACCAAAAGCCAAGTTGTTGCGGGCAAGCCGGGAATGGAAACGGGCTCCGCTTTGACCTTCCTACCCTCCCATATCGCAGCCGCTGGAGTCTTCCGTATCGGGACGCGGCATGCCACCCGTGGTCGGTCTTCAGCAGATGGCCCTGGCCGTCCGTGCCGCCACTCCGATTACCAGCATCCATCCGAGGGCGTACCCACAGCATAGCCATCGTCTGTACAAATCGACCCCAAATTGGGTGGAGCCGGACGAGGGCAGGAGGCCGCGCGTCCCACCACTATTGATCAGTTTCGCCGCCCTGGGCAGGCGGTTCGCCAGCGCCTTGAGTCTGGCCCTGGGCTTCGGCCTCTTCCATGGCCTTCTTGACTTCAGCGGCTCGCTTGGCCCGGGCTTCGGCCCTCTTCTGACGCTTTTCCTCCTGCAGGGCTTCGCTGCCGAGCAGTTCGATGAAGGCTTTGTCGGCGCCGTCGCCTCGCTGCCAGGCAACACGAACGATGCGCAGATATCCGCCGTTGCGATCGCCGAAGCGAGGAGCCACGTTATCGAACAGTTTGGTAACGGCATCCGTTGTCATCAGATAGGACGCGGCCTGGCGGCGGGCAGAAAGATCACCACGCTTGCCCAGGGTAATCATCTTTTCTACCTGGGGGCGCATGGCTTTGGCTTTGGGCAAAGTGGTCTCGACTCTCTCTTCCAGAATCAGCGACGTTACCAGGTTGCGCAACAGGGCGCGACGATGGGCGGTGTTGCGGCCTAGTTTCCATCCGGCTTTTTTGTGACGCATGCTAAACCTCAGTTCTCAGTGCTCGGTTCTCCCTCAACAACCCAGATCCCTCGCTCTCGTAGGCATGACAAAGGATGGGAACCGGGGATGCCATTCACTCGGAATGGCATCCTCTTGATAATGGCATCCGGCTAGAAGTTGTTGTCCACCTCGTGATCGTTGCCTTCACCGTAGATGCCAACCGGGATCGGGGTTTGCGGGCCGGGCACGGCGTTGCCGTGCTCGTCGATCTTCATGCCAAGACTCAAGCCCATCGAGGCGAGGATCTCCTTGATCTCGTTCAGCGACTTGCGGCCAAAATTCTTGGTCTTGAGCATTTCGGCTTCGGTCTTCTGCACCAGTTCGCCGATGGTCTGGATATTTGCGTTCTTCAGGCAGTTGTAGCTGCGAACGGAAAGCTCCAGTTCCTCGACCGAGCGGTTCAGGTTCTCGTTGCGAATTTCGGGCTTGCGTTCTTCGGCCGAAGTCGCGCTTTCGATCTCCTCCTCAAAGTTGATGAAGATGTTCATGTGGTCTTTCAACAGCTTCGCGGCAAGGCCGAGCGAGTCGGCGGGAGTAATCGAACCGTTCGTCCAGATCTCCAGAGTCAGCTTGTCATAGTCGGTGATCTGACCCAGTCGAGCCGCTTCCACGGTGTAATTACACTTGCGCACCGGCGAGTGGACCGAATCGATGGGAATAAAGCCGATGCCGAGGTCCTCGTCGAAGTTCTTGTCGGCGGAAACGTAGCCGCGGCCACGCTTTAAGCGCATTTCCATGTCGAGCTTGCCGCCTTCGCTGACCGTGGCAATGTAGACGTCCTTGTCGAGAACTTCGACGTCGGCGTCGGCTTCGATCATTCCGGAGGTGATCACCCCGGACTGGTCGGTGCGCAGGTAGATGGCCTTGGGCGCGTCGCCAGAAAGCTTGAACGGAATTTGCTTGAGATTCAGGATGATATCGGTTGCGTCTTCGACCACACCGGGAATCGACTGGAACTCGTGCAGCACGCCTTCGATCTTGACCGCAGTTACGGCTGCACCCTCGATCGAAGACAGCAACACGCGGCGCAGAGCATTACCGACGGTCGTGCCGAAGCCGCGCTCAAAAGGCTGGGCCCAGAACATGCCGTACTTGTCGGTTAGCGATTCGGTGTCGGTTGCCAGACGTTTTGGTTTTTGAAAACCCTTCCAAAGCATTGTTTATTCTCCTCCCGCCATGCGGCTCAATCGCGACTAACTGGACCGGCCTAAGTCCAGGTCAGGCGTCGTGAAAGGCGATCTGGCGCGAAAAAAGGCCTAAATCGTCCTTGGTCGTTTGGCACTTCGTCTGTGGCTTGGTTCGCCCACGGCCAACAACCCATTACTTACTTGCTGTACAACTCAACAATCAGCTGCTCATTTACCGGCAGCTGGATATCTTCGCGCTTGGGCAAGGACAGAACCCGGGCCTTGTAGTTGTCGCGATCAACTTCCAGCCAGGTGGGAACAGTCTGGTGGCTGGCAAATTCTTTCGCGACGGCAAGCAGGGACAGATTCTTGCTGTTTTCACGCACTGTGATCTCCTCGCCGGCGCTGACTTGGTACGAGGGGATATTTACTTTTCGGCCATCCACGGCCACGTGTCCGTGACGCACCAACTGACGCGCCTGACGACGGGAGATGGCGAATCCGAGACGATAGACCACGTTATCCAGGCGGCGCTCCAGCTGTTGCAGGAGCATAAAGCCGGTCACGCCCTTGGTGCGGGCTGCCTTCTCGAAGTAGTTGCGGAACTGGCCTTCCTGGGTAAAGTAAATGCGCTTGGCCTTCTGCTTTTCCCGCAGCTGCAGACCATAGCCAACCACCTTGGCCTTGCGATCCTTGCCATGCTGGCCAGGCGCAAAATTGCGTTTCTCGATGGGACATTTGTCACTGAAGCACTTGCTGCCTTTGAGGAACAGCTTCATTCCCTCGCGGCGGCATAGACGACATACTGGTGCGGTGTAACGTGCCATGTTTCTCCTTTTGATACCGGTTTACGGGACTGGCTTCCCTTCTTCCCGGTGGCTGCGGCCAGCGGCCAGTTCAGCTATCCGTTAGCCACTATTCACTATAGGCTCAAACTCTGCGTCTCTTAGGCGGACGGCAGCCATTGTGGGGAATGGGAGTGCTGTCCTTAATGGAGCGCACTTCGATTCCCGCGGCGGCCAGCGCGCGGATTGCCGACTCACGCCCCGATCCCGGGCCGCTGACGTTTACGTCCACACTGCGCAGGCCGTGCTCGCGCGCCATGTTTGCGGCGTTCATCGCGGCTTGCTGGGCAGCGAATGGAGTTCCTTTACGCGATCCGCGAAATCCGAGCGAGCCGGAACTCTTCCACGAGATCACATTGCCGGCCTGATCGGAAATGGTCACGATCGTGTTGTTGAAGGATGCTTGAATATGCACCAGCCCGTGGGGAACGTGCTTGCGCTCCTTCTTCTTAAATTTTTTAGTCTTGCCTTTTTTTTCCGGCGCTGCGCCGGTGGTCCCTGTTGCGGATGCTTTTGCCATCGTCAGCCCTCTAATTTAAGTCTCCGGCCCAGCTCTCAAGATGCGACACTTGAGGCCTTGGACCTGACACCGATTACGTTTTCGCCGTCGCCTTCTTCTTTTGCGCGACTGTGCCCTTGCGCGGGCCTTTGCGGGTACGCGCGTTCGTGTGCGTACGCTGGCCGCGGACGGGCAGGTTGCGGCGATGCCGGTATCCGCGATAGGAGCCGATTTCGATGAGACGCTTGATGTTCATCGAAACTTCTTTCCGCAGGTCGCCTTCCACCATGCCCTCGGCTTCAATGACCTGGCGGATACGGTTGACCTCCTCCTCACTCAGGTCCTGGACCTTCTTCATGGGGTCGACGTTGGCCTGGGCGAGAATACGCGTCGAACGCGGATTGCCGATGCCGTAAATGTAAGTCAGTCCGATATTCACGCGCTTCTGCCGCGGAAGATCTACGCCTGCAATACGTGCCATGATGCTCCCTTGCTTTCAGCCTTGACGCTGCTTATGTTTCGAGTTGGTGCAAATCACCCGCACCACGCCTTTGCGGTGGATGATCTTGCACTTGTCGCAAATTTTCTTTACCGATGCTCGTACCTTCATAAATTCTTCTCAGCTCAGAAACTCTAGATCTCTTCGCTTCCGTCCCTTTGACTGCGCTGACGATTACTTATACCTGTAAACGATGCGGCCGCGATTCAGGTCATAGGGCGAAAGTTCGACAGCTACCTTGTCCCCGGGCAAGATGCGGATGAAATTCTTGCGCATTTTGCCGGAGACATGGGCCAGGACCTGGTGCTTGTTTTCGAGTTCTACCTTAAACATGGCGTTGGGCAGCGGCTCGATCACCGTTGCCATGACCTCGATCGCGTCTTCTTTGCTCATCGATTCCTTACAATTGGCCGTGCCCTGGTTAACCTTGCGGCTAAAGCCGCCGGTGGTATTTTTTACCTCATGGCTGAAGCCATGCTGTCTTCACTCGGAACTACTACTTCGTCAATATCAATGGCCCATTCTTGGTAACCGCCACGCAGTGTTCGAAGTGGGCGCTAAAGCTGCCGTCTTCGGTTACTGCGGTCCATTTGTCGCTCAGCAACTTGGTGCCCGGCTTGCCAAAGTTCACCATGGGCTCAATCGCGAGAACCATGCCTTCCCGTAATCTCGCGCCATGGCCTCGGATGCCGAAATTCGGGACCTGCGGCTCTTCGTGCAGGCGGGTCCCGATGCCGTGGCCTACGAACTCGCGCACAACGCTGAAGCCGTTGGCCTCGACCAGTTCCTGAACGGCCGCGCCCACATCGCCGACCGTGTTACCCATCCGCACTGCCTCTATCCCCCGATACAGCGATGCTTCGGTGACTTCCAGAAGCTTCTTCACGTCCGGCGTCACTTCAGCTACCGGGACGGTGATGGCGGCGTCACCATAATAGCCATCGAGAACGACACCGCAATCGATCGAAACTATGTCGCCCGCCTTGAGCATCCGCTTTTCCGACGGGATACCGTGCACGATCTCCTGGTTGATCGAAGTGCAAAGCACACACGGGTAATCGTAATAACCCTTAAAGGCAGGTTTCGCGCCGAACTCCTCGATCTTCTTCTCGGCGGCCCGTTCCAGGTCCATGGTGCTCACGCCGGCGGCGACCAGGGTGCGCAGGTAATCGAGTACTTGCCTTACGATGCGGCCACTGTGGCCCATCTTCTCAATTTCCGCCTTCGACTTGCACACAATCGCCATTCTAAAGTTCGGCAGCGTTGTTCATGGCTACGGCACAATGGTTCCTCAAGACCCGAGCTATTTGTGCGGTAACCTCCGGCACAGGCGCATCCCCGTCCACCGCGACTAGACGACCTTTACCCCAGTAATAATCCGCGACCGGCTTAGTCTGCTGTTCATAGGCAGCCAGCCGCTCGCGAATAACCTCTTCGCGATCGTCATCGCGGATCACCAGCTTGAAACCATCAACGTCACAGACTTCATCAACACGGGGTGGTTGAAGGTAGATGTTGTAGATGTGTCCAGCGGGACAGGTACGGCGTCCGGTGAGTCGGCGCAAGAGGTTATTATAGTCGACCTCGATCTGGATCACAAACGGCAACAGCTTGCCAGCATGAGAGTTATCAAAGAACTCGTGCTCCAAGAAGGCATCGAGCCATCCTGCCTGGGCGGCCGTCCGGGGAAAGCCATCCAGGATAAAACCAGCTTCCGCGTCCCTCTGGCGCAAGCGCCACGCCAACATGTCGCAAACCAGCTCGTCCGGTACCAACTCCCCGCGGGCCATAATGTACTTAGCCCTCAGGCCCAGTTCGGTGCTCTGGGCGACATGTTCCCGCAGCAGATCTCCCGACGAGATATGCGGAACTTGGTAACGCGCCGCAATCGCCTTGGCCTGGGTTCCTTTTCCTGCGCCCGGGGGGCCCAGGAAAACGACCGCGATCTTGCGGCGGGTTTGGTCCACGTTAAAGTTGGCTCCGCTGTAACGGACTCCGCCCGGCCAAACGCTCGCGAACTCGGGGCACTATGCCCAATTCCTGCGGCCTCGGATGCGGCCGCTGCGCGGGCTGAAACCTTCATAATGGCGCATAACCAACTGGGCCTCGATCTGCGTTACCGTGTCCATCGCAACCCCGACCACAATCAGCAAGGACGTGCCTCCGAAGTAAAAGGTCACACCTAAACCGTTCAGGAACCAGCTGGGCGCGTTCTCAAACAGGCGGCCAAAGGGTCCCCATAAGTGCTGCAGGTGAATACCCGTGATCATCCATTCCGGTATGAAGGAGATGATGATGAGGTACAACGCGCCCACCAGCGTAATCCGGGTCAAGATGTCGTTAATCGCATCTGCGGTGCGCCGGCCGGGGCGAATGCCGGGGATAAACCCTCCGTACTTGCGCATGTTGTCGGCAACTTCGTTCGGATTAAAGATGATGGAAACGTAAAAGTACGCGAAAAAGATGATGCCCACCGCGTACAGAAATTCGTAGAGCGGCTCACCCCAGCGCAACCAGTCCAGAATCGGTCCGATTACCTTGTTCGTGTGCCAGGCGAAAAACGCCGTCTGTGGCAAGGTCAAGATCGAGGAGGCGAAGATGACCGGCATGACACCACCGGCGTTCACGCGCAACGGTAGGTGGGTGGACTGTCCGCCCATCACCTTGCGGCCGACGACTCGCTTCGCGTATTGAACTGGTATGCGGCGCTCGCTGCGTTCAACGTAAACGATGAAGGCCACCACCAAGATCATCAAAGCAATCAGCAGAACCATGGCGGGGAAGGTAAAAGCTCCCCAAGCGTCGTTCTTGGCCTTGTCGACGAGGTCGGCGACGCCGCGTGGCAAGCCCACGACGATGCCGGCAAAGATCAGCAAGGACATACCGTTGCCGATGCCGCGTTCGGTGATCTGTTCGCCCAGCCACATGATGAACGCGCTACCGGTGGTCAGAGTCAGCATGGTCATCAGGACGAAGCCGATGCCGGGGTTAACCACAAAATCGCCGCCCTTCATCAGACTGATGGCAATGCCGAGCGACTGAACGGCGCTCAGAACGACGGTGAGGTAGCGAGTCCACTGGGTAATCTTCTTGCGGCCGAGTTCGCCTTCCTTCTGCAGCTTGGCCAACGGCTCATACACAACCGTCAATAACTGCAGGATGATGGACGCGGTGATGTAGGGCATGATGCCCAGGGCGAAGATGGTCAGCCGTCGCAGTTGGCCGCCACTGAACAAGTCGACAAAGCCAAGAAACGTGCCTTGATTCTGCTGGAAGAACTGCTGCAGCTTGTCGGCGTTGATGCCGGGCGTCGGAATATGCCCACCCAGGCGGTACACGGCCAACATCGCCAAGGTGAATAGAATCCGTTTGCGAAGGTCTGGAATGCGGAAGATGTTGGCAAATTTTTCAAACATTACTGCATGACCTCAAACTTGCCGCCAGCTTTGGTGATTTTTTCCTGAGCCGACTTGGAAAACTTGTGTGCCTGAACCGTGATGGCGCCTTTCAGTTCGCCATCACCCAGAATCTTAATGGGAGCCTTACCCTTGATGACGCCGGCCTTGCGCAACACGTCGGGTGTAATTGTGGTCTCGCCCAGGCCGGCCAGCTTTTCGAGGCTCACGACGGTGTATTCGGTGCGGAACAAATTGGTGAATCCGCGCTTGGGCAGACGGCGGTGCAGAGGCATCTGGCCCCCCTCAAAACCGCGCAACATACGTGAGCCGCTGCGCGAGCGCTGACCTTTGTGGCCCCGGGTAGAGGTCTTGCCCATGCCCGAGCCCATGCCGCGGCCGACGCGCTTCCGCTTCTCGGTTGACTTCGTTGGAGCGTGTACGTTTGAAAGATTCATGATAATTCCTTAGCCATCTGCCCGGTCATTTCTCACGATTTCGACCAAGTGCGGCACTTTCGCCACCATACCGCGAATGGCCGGAGTGTCAGGGCGCTCGATAACCTGATTCAAACGAGTAAAGCCCAGGCCTTTGACTACTTTCTTGTGTTTTTCTGGCGTCGAGATCGCGGAGCGAAACCACTTCAGCTGAACGGTGCCGCTCGACTTATTGGATGACTTGGCCATATTCGAAGATCCTTCCCCGGACTCGAGCTCCGCCTTAAGGGGAGCGTTACAGTTCTTCCACTGCCTTTCCACGCAGGGTGGCTACATCTTGTTTGTTCTTCAACAGCTTTAGGGCGGCAAAGGTCGCCTTGATCACGTTGTGGGGATTGGTCGTACCAATCGATTTTGTGAGCACGTTCTGCACTCCCGCCGAGGTCATCACGGCGCGAACCGCCCCCCCGGCAATGACACCGGTGCCTTCCGGGGCGGGTTTCAACAGCACACGGCCTGAACCGTAACGTCCGAGGACCAGGTGTGGAATCGTGGTTTGGGTCAGGTTGATGCGCACCAGGTTCTTCTTGGCGGCTTCGATTCCTTTGCGAATCGCCTGCGGGACTTCCTTGGCTTTTCCCGCGCCGTAGCCGACCACCGCGGCCGAGGGGTCGCCCACTACCACCAGCGCGGCGAACGACAGGTTCTTCCCGCCCTTCACTACTTTGGTGACGCGGTTAATGGCGACAACTTGATCTTTCAACTGGTACTGGCCAGCATCCAGCTTTTTAGCACTCGTTACTGTTGGCATCGTTTTCCTTTAAAATTGCAATCCACCCTCACGGGCGGCATCGGCCAGAGCTTTGATCCGGCCGTGGTAGAGATAGCCGCCACGGTCAAAGACAACCTTGTCGATTCCTTTAGCTTTGGCGCGCTCGGCGATGGTTTTGCCGACCGCTTTGGCTGCCGCCACGTTTCCGCCGGCGCGGCGCTCAGCCTTGCCTTCAGCAGTGCTGGCGGCGACCAGCGTCTGACCCTTTAAGTCGTCGACCAACTGAACGTAAATGTGATTCAGCGATCGATATACGTTCAGGCGCGGGCGCTCGGCTGTTCCCAGCAGCTTTTTGCGGATTCGATCGTGCACCCGCTGGCGGGTTGCGTTTTTTTCGAGCTTGGTAAACATGTTCTCAGTCCTTACCTGTTCCTGGTTGGCGCGAGAAAAAAACCGATGACCAACAACTATCGCCTATTTCGCTCCGGTCTTGCCAACCTTCTTCTTGAGGCGCTCGCCGGCATAACGCACGCCTTTGTTCTTGTATGGGTCGGGCGGCCGCAGAGCGCGCATTTCGGCCGCGACTTGACCGACCTTCTGGCGGTCGATTCCGGTGATGGTCAGCTTGGTCTGTCTCGGATCAACCGCCGCCTCCACCCCGCTGGGCAGCGGATACTCAATCGGATGCGAGTAGCCGAGGTTGAACACCACCGTGCCCTTGCCTTTCATTTCAGCGCGGTATCCGATGCCCACAATTTCCAGCTCGCGCGTCCAGCCTTTGGTTACACCTTCGACCGCATTATGGACCAGGGCGCGAGCCAAACCGTGCACGGCGGCCTGCGAGTCGTTCTCGCGAATGGCAACCAGGTGGCCATCCTGCTGCTGCATCTTGATGCCGCGCGGCAGTCGAGTATCCAGTTTGCCTTTTGGGCCCTCGACGGCAACTACATCGCCTTGAATATTGACGGTCACGCCCTTGGGTAGGGCAATCGGTTTTTTTCCAATTCGTGACATAAATAAACTCTCGGTTTTCAGCTGCTAGCTGCTGGCCAACGACCGCCGCAGTCGCGGCTCTACTACCAAATCTGGCAGAGCACTTCTCCGCCTACGCCTTGCTTACGAGCCTGACGGCCCGTCATCACTCCTTTGGGCGTAGTCAGGATGTTGATTCCCATGCCGCCCAGGACGCGGGGAATCTGGGTGCGGCGAACATAAACCCGGCAGCCGGGGCGCGAGACTCGCTCGACGTTCGAGATGGCCGCCTCGTTGTTGTTGCCGTATTTCAAATAGACCCGCAAAATCTTGTGGCCTTCCTCTTCCGTAGCTTTGAAATTCGCGATGTACCCTTCCTCTTTGAGGATGCGGGCGATCTCCAGCTTGAGCTTGGAAGCAGGAATATCTACTTTCTGGTGCCGGGCCGAAGCCGCGTTGCGGATTCGTGCCAGCATGTCTGCGACCGGGTCGGTCAGCCTCATGGTTTTCCTTCTCCTGATATCGCCCGTCTTCTTCGGTTCTCATTCCTGTTCCTCGTGACCGAAGAACCCGCGGCGATCATGGTATCGCCTGACCTCAGCGGCTAATGCCTTCCTCGGTCAAGCTGCCTATAGCACGATCGAAGTCGTGCCCTGCCGAACTCGACGACTCCCCTCGCGCCTCAACTTACCAGGACGACTTCCAGACGCCTGGGATCTCGCCGCGCAACGCCAGCCCGCGGAAGCACAAGCGGCAGATGCCGAACTTGCGCAGGTAGCCGCGCGGCCGTCCGCAGATCTTGCAGCGGTTGTGCCGGCGCGTGGAGAACTTGGCTTTTTTTGCGTCCTTGACTCGTTTTGCCGTGGTTGCCACTTATCTTTTAGCTCCTAGCTACTGGCTGGAGCCGCCAGCTCTCCGCTGCCAGCTCTCCGCCAATCCTGGTTTCAAACCTTCACGCCCTGAACGGCATTCCCAGGTGACGCAACAATGCGCGCGCCTGATCGTCGGTCGGAGCCGTCGTGACGATGGTGACGTTCATACCTCTCAGCTTGTCTACTCTCGCATAATCGATCTCCGGGAAGATCAATTGATCGTGCAGGCCAAGCGTGTAATTGCCGCGGCCGTCGAACGATTTGGTCGAGACCCCGCGGAAGTCACGCACGCGAGGCAGGACGATGTTCACCAGGCGATCGAAAAATTCGTACATGCGGTCGCCGCGCAGGGTGACCATGGCGCCGATCGGCATGCCGGCGCGAACCTTGAAGGCGGCAATCGACTTCTTGGCCTTGGTGATGACCGGCTTCTGACCGGTGATCTGGGACAGCTCGTTGGCCGCCGGATCGAGCACTTTGGCGTTCTGGGTGGCTTCACCAACCCCCATGTTCACCACGATCTTGTCGAGGTGGGGAACCGCCATGGGATTATTCAGCTCGAATTCCTTCATCAGCGCGGGAGCAACTTCCTTTTCGAAACGCGTTTTCAGACGCGGGCGCTCTTTGGCGCTGTGCCGCGGGCGGCCGGTCGGTTTTGCTTCGACCGCAGCGGTCTGCTGGCCCTTCTTTCCTTTTGCTTCTTTGTCCTTCGCCATTGCGCTACCTTCTCTCACGGTTTCCGAGTGCCGGTTCGTGAGGGCAAATCATTTGTAATTTTGTAATTGGTAATTTGTAATTTTCCGGGCAGCGGTGAGATTACAAATTAGATTTCGCAACTACAAATTAAGTCTTGTCCAACGTGTTGCCGCACTTCTTGCAGATCCGCACTTTGCGGTCGCCGCGAACCTCGTGGCCGATGCGTACCGGGCCGCAGGTGGGGCAGACCAGTTGCACGTTGGAGAGCGATACGCGGCTCTCCTGCTCGGCGATGCCACCCTGGATATTGCGCTGCGGGTTCGGGCGCACATGCTTTTTCACCATCATCACGTGCTCGACCAAAACCTTACCCTCGGCGGGAAACACGCGCAGGACGCGGCCTTCCTTGCCTTTGTCGCGGCCGGTAATCATCTTTACCGTGTCGTTCCGCTTGATGTCGACTCTCTTGTGACCTCTTAACGCCGTGCTGGTTGCCATTTCAAACCTTTTCCGTTGCGATTAACTTTCCGCTTCCCGAAACCGTCGTCCTGACCGAAGAACCTCGTTTCTCCTCGGCCAAGAGAGCGCAGCCAGGTCCCTACAGGACTTCTGGTGCCAAGGAAACAATCTTCAAAAACTTCTTCTCACGAAGCTCGCGGGCGACGGGGCCAAACACGCGCGTTCCTACCGGCTCGCCCGCCTCATTGATCAGGACGGCTGCATTCTGATCGAACCGGATATAGGTGCCGTCCCGGCGGCGATGCTCCTTGCGGGTACGCACCACCACGGCTTTGACGACCTTTCCTTTTTGTACCTGCCCGTCGGGCGACGCTTCTTTGACGCTGGCGGTGATCACGTCACCCAGGCGGGCACGCAGTCCGGTGCCTCCGCCGAGCGGCAGGATCATCTGCAGCTTGCGGGCGCCGGAGTTGTCGGCGACCTCGAGCATGGTTCTCATCATCACGGCCATAATCAGTCTCCCTACGCCGACGGGCTACGAGCGGGCCGGCGGCGCTTCATCAACGTTGGCCAGCGCTTCTGGAGCCAGCGCGGCTGTGCGGATAATCTCTTTCAAGCGCCAGCGCTTCAGGCGCGACAGCGGGCGCGTTTCCTCGAGGCGGACGAAGTCCCCGATGTGCGCCCTGTTCTCGGCGTCATGGGCGTAAAACTTCTTGTCTTTCGAGACCACGCGGCCGTAGAAGCCGTGCGACTTGGTGCGCGTGACTTTCACCACGATGGTCTTGCTCATGCGATTTGAGGTGACGACACCGACGACTTCTTTGTGGCGCGTGACCTGGGTTGGCCGGTTGCTTTCGCCCATTACTTCTTCTCCGTCTTCTCGGCCGCTAACGCCTGCTCGCGCATGATCGTCTTCACGCGGGCTATATCCTTGCGCAGACCGCGAATTTTCTTGAGGCTTTCGGTCTGGCCCATGTTCATCTGAAATTTCAGCTTGAACAGTTGATCAGCCAGATCGCGCTCCTGGTGCTTGAGCTCGACGTCGGTCAGGTTGCGAATCTTTTCAGCTTTCATAAAAACAGTTCCCGAGTTATCGGTTTCAGTGAGCCGTTGCCCGCTGGACGAACGTCGTCCTTAGCGGCAGCTTGTGCGAAGCCAAGCGCATCGCCTCCTGGGCATCGGCCGCACTCACGCCTTCCATCTCAAACAGGATCTTGCCGGGACGAACAACTGCGACCCAGTGATCCGGGGCTCCTTTACCTTTTCCCATGCGGGTTTCGGCCGGCTTCTTGGTGACCGGCTTGTCGGGGAAGAGGCGGATCCAGACTTTGCCGCCGCGCTTCACAAAACGCGTGATGGCGACGCGGCTTGCCTCGATCTGGCGGTCGCTGATCCAGCCCGGCTCCAGAACCTTGAGCCCGTACTGTCCAAACGCCAGCTCGGAACCGCGCCAGGCCTTGCCCGCCATGCGTCCCCGCTGCTGCTTGCGGTACTTAACTTTTTTCGGCATCAACATAACAATCTGCTCTCGCTCCTCAGCCTTTCGCGGTCAGCTAAAACCCTCCCGAGGGCAGGGCGGCGGGTTGCGACTCGCGTTTTTTCTGCGAGAGGATTTCGCCGCGATAGATCCAGGTTTTCACGCCGATTACGCCGTAGGTCGTGCGGGCTTCGGTGAAGCCGTAATCGATGTCCGCGCGTAAGGTATGCAGCGGCAAGCGGCCCTGCAGGTACCACTCGGAGCGGGCGATTTCGTTGCCGTTGAGGCGGCCGCTGACCCGCACCTTAATGCCCTTGCAGCCGAAGCGCAACGCCGAGTCAACTGCTTTGCGCATGGCGCGACGGAACCCGACCCTTTTTTCCAGTTGCAGCGCAATCGATTCGGAGACCAATTGGGCATCGAGCTCGGGCTTGTGCACTTCCTGAATGTCGATGTAAACCTCGCGGTTGGTGCGCTTCTGTAGCTCCTGTTTGAGCTTGTCGATCTCGGCGCCTTTGCGGCCGATGATGATTCCCGGTCGCGCCGTTTTGATGATGATGCGCAGCTTGTTGCCGGGACGCTCGATCTCGATGGCGCTGACGCCGGCGGATTTGAGCTTGTCCTTCAGCTCGTCCTTCAACTTGACGTCTTCGAGCAGCAGCTTGTCGTAATCCCGCTCGACGAACCAGCGGGATTTCCATGGCTTGGTATAGCCCAGACGAAATCCGTAGGGGTGAACCTTCTGTCCCATGTTGTCTCCTAAAAACCTAGTCTTCCGTGATCGCTCGTCAGCTTCTCGACCTACTATTTCGCTTTCGCAGTCTTCTTCTTGCCAACCGCTTTCTTCTTTGACTTCCTGCCCGCCACCTTCACTACACTCTTCGCCGTTGTCTGGTCTCTGCCCTCGCCCACCGTCGCCATGTCCTCGTGGCCATTCTTCCCGCGTTCCGCCAAGGCAATCTCAATATGCGAGATGCGGCGGACGTAGCGGTAGGCCCGGCCCATGGGCGCGGGGCGGATCCGCTTCATGCGCGGACCATCGTTGGCCACTGCACGCTTCACGTAAAGGTTGTCGACATCAACATCCAGACCCTTTTCCGTGCTCAGGAAATTAGCGTTATCGAGCGCGGAGCGCACCAGCTTCTCAATCGTGGGCGCCACGCGCTTTTTGGTAAAGGTCAGCGTGTTCAACGCGTCTTCCACGCGCAGACCCCTGATCAGGTCCAGCACCAGGCGGGCCTTCTGGGGCGAGACGCGCATGAAACGTGCTTCAGCTCGAAATTCCATCGTCTCCTCTCTTTACGCCTTGGGCGAGGGCGGCGCGGCCGGGGCAGAAGCTCCCGCCGCGGGAACCGCAGCTCCGGGCCCGCCAGGCACGCCAGCCGGCCTCGCGGCAACTTCCGTAGCCGCCCGCATGGAGTGGCCCTTGAACTGGCGGGTAAAGCTGAACTCACCCAGCTTGTGCCCCACCATGTTCTCGGTGAGGTAGACGGGAATGAATTTCTTGCCGTTGTGCACTGCGATGGTGTGTCCCACCATTTCCGGCACGATGGTGGAACGCCGCGACCAAGTACGCAGCACCTTCTTTTCATTGCGCGAGTTCATGGCCTCGACCCGCGATATCAGGTAGGGGTCCACGAACGGTCCTTTTTTGGTTGAACGTGCCATAAGTCAACTCTCAGCTTAACAATCAGCTGCCAGCTTTCCGCTGTCAGCGATCCCTCACTTGCTGCGGCGATTCACGATGAATCGATCGGTCCGCTTATTGTTGCGTGTCTTGTAGCCGCGGGTCGGCTGGCCCCACGGGGTCACCGGGTGACGCCCACCGGAGGTTTTGCCCTCCCCGCCGCCGTGTGGATGATCCACCGGGTTCATCGAGACACCGCGATTCACCGGGCGCCATCCCAGCCAGCGTGTCCGTCCGGCCTTGCCGATAGTGACGTTCTCGTGGTCGAGATTGCCAACTTGGCCAATCGTCGCCATGCAGTCCTGCAGCACCTTGCGGGTTTCGCCGGAAGGCAGCTTGACCAGCGCGTAGTCGCCCTCCTTCGCCACCAGCTGCGCCGCCCCGCCGGCCGAGCGCACCATCTGCGCACCCTTTCCGGGGCGCAGTTCGATATTGTGAACCGTGGTGCCGGGAGGAACGTTGCGCAGCGGCAGCGCGTTGCCCACCAGGATGTCGGCGTCCGGGCCGCTCACAATTTTCTGACCAACTTTCAGTCCGTTCGGCTGCAGGATGTACCGCTTCTCACCATCAGCATACGCGAGCAGGGCGATGCGCGCCGAACGGTTGGGATCATATTCGATCGAAACCACGGTCGCGGGAATGCCGGTCTTCTCGCGCTTGAAGTCGATGGTGCGCAGCTTGCGCTTGTGTCCACCGCCACGATGCCACAATGTGATGTCACCCTTGTTGCGACGTCCGCCGGTACGCTGCTTGGGTTCGACGAGAGGCTTGTGCGGCTGGGTCGTGGTGATCTCATCGTTCCTGAGCGTGGTGCGATAACGCAGCGTCTGGGTGGTTGGTCTATAGGTCTTGATTGCCATAAATCACTCTTAACTTATCTCTACCGTGGTCGTGCCGTCCGTCTGCCAAAGGCGAACGATCAAAGATCAAAGATTCTGCGCGTACTCCGGCATCTTTTCCCCAGATTTCAAGCGCACGTACGCTTTTTTCCAGTCAGGACGATAGCCGGCGAACTTTCCGCGACGCCGTTCTTTGCCGGGAAAGTTGGCGGTGCGCACCGAATCCACTTTCACTTTGAAAATCGCCTGCACCGCTTCCTTGATCTCGGTTTTCGTCGCGGTGGGCGCCACCTGGAATACCAGCGTGCCTTGGGTCTCTTTTACGGCGAGCCCTTTTTCCGTGATCAGCGGACGGCGAATAATTTGATAATGAGACTTCATTACGCTGCCTCCACCGCCTTCTGCTGACGCCCTCGTTTACGCGGCGCGCTTTCGCTCGCTGTCCGCTCGTGCCGGGATACTGACTTAGCCAACGAGAGCTGCAGTTTTTCAATGGCCGGCTGCGAAAAAATCACCCGGTCGTAGCGGAGCAGGTGATAGGGGTGGACTTCGTGACCGCGCACCAACCCCAGTCCCTCGATATTTCGCGAGCTCAATTCCAGATTGCGGTTATCGGCTTTCGCGTCCTCGACCACCAGCACTGTCTTGTCGACCTGCAACGCGTCGAGCGCCTGGCGGAAGCGCTTGGTCTTTGGCTCTTCTAGACTGAACGCGTTTACTACGATCAGCTTGCCGTCATGAAACTTCGCAGCCAGAGCCGAGCGCAGTGCGCCCAACAGCTTTTTGCGCGGGAAGGCGTAATCGTAGGAACGAGGCTGAGGTCCGTGAACCGTGCCGCCGTGCCGCCATAGCGGAGAACGGATGGAGCCCACGCGGGCGCGACCGGTGCCCTTCTGTTTCCAAAGTTTCTTGCCCGAACCGGACACCAACTTGCGGTTCTTGCTGGCGTGCGTGCCGGCGCGCAGGCTGGCGCGGTAGTGCTTGACAGCTTCCCAGAGCAGGTCTTCGTTGATGGCGCCGAAAACTTCGTCGGCGAGATCGAAGGTGCCAACCTTTTTGCCGCTTAGATCGTGTATGTCAATTGTCGCCATAATTTAGCTCTTAGCTTTTGACCTTAGGCCTTCTTGGAAGCGCGCTTGGCTGCCTTCAATGGGTCGACTGTACTGGCGCCGCCAAATCCGCGTCGCTCGCGGGGTGGCTTTTTCGCTTTATGAATAATCACGTACCCCCCATTCGGGCCAGGAACGCTGCCTTCCACCACGAGCAGATTCTCTTCTTTATCGACACCCAGAATCCGCAGGTTGCGCGCAGTCACGCGCTGGTGCCCCAGATGTCCCGACATGCGCATTCCCTTAAACACGCGCGAGGGAAATGCCGAGGAGCCGATCGAACCGGTGATCTGGAACATCGAGCCGTGCGACTTGGGACCGCCACCAAAATGGTGGCGCTTCACGACGCCGGCGAAACCACGCCCCTTGCTGGTCCCGATTACGTCCACGAAACGCTCGCCTTCGAAGATCTCGACCAGCACCCGTTCACCGACCGCGATAGGGCGACTCGGTTCCCCCTTGGTCTCGTCCACCTCGATGGGAACTTCGCGGAGGAACTTCACGGGAGGCAGATGGTGCTTGGCGAAGTGGCCGCGCATCGGATTGGTCAACCGCTTTTCCTTCACGAATTCGACCAGTCCCAGCTGTGCCGATTCATAGCCATCCTTCGCCGCGCTCTTGGCCTGCGTGATCACGCAAGGACCAGCCTGTAGAACGGTGGCGGGACGAACCTCGCCCTTCGAATCGAACAGTTGCGTCATGCCGACTTTCTTTCCCAAAATTCCAGCTACTCTTCCCATTTCCGTCTCCTCCCAGCGTGGCTCTTCCTGGCTATTGGCTGGGCAGCCTTAAGGGCTCTACTTATGCCCCTCTTTGCCGAAGGCCTTGATCTCGACATCAACGCCCGCCGGCAGATCGAGCTTCATCAGTGCGTCGACCGTTTGCGGCGTGGGTTCGAGGATGTCGAGCAGGCGCTTGTGCGTGCGAATTTCAAACTGTTCGCGCGACTTCTTGTCCACGTGCGGCGACCGCAGCACGGTGTATTTGTTTTTCATCGTGGGCAACGGGATCGGTCCTGCGATCTGCGCCCCCGTACGCCGAGCGGTATCGACGATCTCGCCCGTGGATTGGTCCAGGACGCGGTAGTCGTATGCCTTCAGCCGGATTCGAATTCTCTCTTTACCGTTCACGTTTCACTCGCTAACCCCTCCCGGCTGTCCGGGAGGAAAGAACTGGCGGC
>JBPYDQ010000362.1:0-4132 GCA_051986135.1 Terriglobales bacterium
GGTCGGGACACGCTTCGCAGCATGATCGTAGGTTGTTCGACGAGAGCGGAGAGATCGGAGAACTTTTCACAATGAGCCTTGAAGACGAACACTCTGCCCCAGAGGAGGACAACACCTCCTCGACGGAATCTGTGTCTCCGCGAAAGCCCGCAACCTTCTTCCAGGAACAGCCTCCGCAGGAGATGGAAGTGGCTCCCGAGCTCTTGCGTCGTTGGACTCGCCGCGATCTTCTGCTTTTCGGAGTGGACGCGATGGCCGCGGCCGCAGGTGGTGGGTTTCTCTTACCTCAGACCACACTCGAACGTTGGGGCATCATCCGCGAAAACAAGAACTGGCCGAAAAAGGAACGGCTTCTGAATAAAGTCGTGCGCATCGATGATGATGTTGCAGAGGCTCTGTATTCAAAAAATCGCTTGGTGCCAACCTTCACCAAATCGCAGATTACCCCGCTCAAGAACAAGTACAACGGAGCCACTCCCGACGCCAGCTACATTCCCGAATGGAGTTTGATTCTCGGCGGGCTCGCTTCCGGCTTAAGCGTTTCTTTGAACATCCGGAGCCTGCTCGCATCTTTCCAAGTGCATGAGCAAATCACCCGGCTGGTGTGCGTCGAAGGTTGGAGCGCCATTGCCTGGTGGGCCGGACTCAGGTTTGATGACTTGCTGAATGCTTACCCGCCAATGTCCCAGGCGAAATGGGCCCGATTAGAATCATCGGTGAATCTCGGTCGCTGGGGAAATCCCGACCCCTACTTCGTGTCGCTCGATCTGGCGACGGCTCGTCATCCGCAAACCCTGCTCGCGACTCACCTGAACGGGAAGGCTCCCACGGTCGAGCACGGAGCTCCATTGCGGCTGGTTACACCTGTGAAACTGGGCCTGAAAAACATCAAGGCGATTACACGGATTACCTTATACGAAGGATGAACCGTCCGACTACTGGGCGAACCGCGGGTATTCACGCTACGACGGAATTTGAATACCTAACTCCTGGGACGACTTGCGGAGTGAATTATGGGTCATACGGAAGTAATCCACTTGGCTTCAAAACGCCCTTTCCGTAGAAGTGCCCGCAACTTCCTGGAATGCTGAGATAAGCATTCGGTGCAACACCAAATGTTCTTGACCGCGCCACGGGCGCGACACGCTCAGCGGCCCTAAATGCACATATGCGCTAGTCAGGGTAGCATCAGTTTCCATCTAATTTCCCACTAAGGCTATCTCTCGGGTATGCATCACGCTTTGTTCCGGTTGGCAGGGGTGGTTAGCAGGTCCCTGCTGCATTTTGGTGCAGAATGTCCGTGAATTGTCCGTGTTCTCCCTCATCTGATCCAACCCTGGTCAGACGGAATTTGAAGTCGTCGCGCACCTTGCATCTTCAGTTTTTGCGAAAGTAATTCTTTCTTGGAGTCGGGGCCGGAGCCGCAACCCCTCCCACCCTTCGGCAATGGCTATGGAGCTAGCTCGCTTATCAAAACAAATTTCAAACGATGTGGCGCTTGCCCGGCCTGATCCCTCGGCGCTCCCCGCCGGGACTTACCGGTTTTGTTAAATCAGGCCCTATCAATTGACAGCCTCGTTTTTAAACCCGATTGTTCGCGGGCGAAGACACGGTTGCCCCAGGGCAACGACGCACTGTCTCAGTTCATTGGAAACTTGACTTGATCGGGGTCGTGGTCCCGCACCTGATACGCAAACCCGGGCTGCGTTTAAATCGATCCAGGGGGTAGCCACGATCCCTTATTTAGGGTGAAACACAAGAGTGCCCAAGAGTGAAGGACTATTTGAAAAGGCCACAGGACGTTGCAAACGCGGTGCAGTCGCTGCGGAATGCGGGGTTGTCAGTAAGTTTGCCTCATCAGACGGCGAATAGGGAAATGTTTTTCGAAATCGAGGGTTACGTGCTCACCGTGGCCCAGATTCTGGAGCTATTTGATAAGAACGAGCTGGGCCAGGCCGGCATACACAAATCTGGCACAAAGCGGACGAGGGACGCAGGGTAGCTGCTGGGGCTTGAGATAGTTCCCGAGCCCTTTTGATCGGACGGGCCAATGCCTGTCAACCCCTTGTGGTGCGCAAAAACCTCGCCGGTCCTCGCATCCGTGTGAATACTCACCGCTTGGCGGCCGCAGTCGCACTCGCGTTTTCCACATGATTTGGTGATTGTGGGTCTTCGTACCGCCGCCCTGACAGTAAAATGCAGCTCCTATGGCGTCTAGAGTCTTGCTGTTTAACCTCCGGTTGTTCTCAGTCGGTTGCGAATTTCTTAGAGAAAGCCTCGCCTTCGGTCGCTACTTGGTCCGAAAGAGAACCTCTCTGGTTGCTGAGAACCTCTTTCTCAGAAAACAGCTCGCTGCCTACGTGGAACGGGATAGCAAACCTTGCCGGCTATCTGATACTGACAGACTCACACTTCTCCTTCTTTCCAGGTGCTTTGCTTGGAGGCGTGCTCTTGTGGTGGTGAAGCCAGAGACGCTGGTTGGCTGGCGCCGGAAAGCATTGCAGCTTTTCTGGCGTTGGAAATCGCGTGGCGTAGGACCGCGTGTTCCAGGGAACCTTCGCGCACTGATCGCAGAGATGGTTCGAGAGAACCCCACTTGGGGGCAGCGCCGGGTCGCATCGGAACTGGCTCTGAAACTCGGCATCCACATTTCGCCGAAGACCATCCGTGCAAAGTCCCGAACGGTGCGGCAATTAAGAAGAGGGCGATCTTAGGTGGACTGCATCACGAATACAGACTTGAACAGGCTGCAGCGTAAGCCGACCAGGTTTTTGCGCACTACAGGTGTCGTGAGTTGCTCCCTGTGGCCCAGTCCCAGCAAACCTCAACACCGCTCCTTCCCACAGTTGAATTTCCATAGGGCCCGCGTCCACCGCAATCGCCAGCGGCCACGTGCTAACGGCTTTATCGGACGCGCGCAGAACTCTCCGCCTCCGTTCACTTCTCAAACGACAACGCGCCTCCGGTAAAGCACTAGCGTTAACCAGACCTCGCGAGAGTTTCTGAGTCGCCCTGCGATTCACCGCTTAGCGAGTTGTCCAGCCTCCGTCTATAGGCATGACGACTCCGGTTATGTGGGAGGCACCTTCCGAACAAAGAAAAATTACCGCCTCGGCGACCTCCTCCGGTTCGCACCATCGGCCCTGAGGGACCGCCGCCAACATTGTTGCCTCCGCGGCCGGGTGGAGCGTTGTGACCCGAGCTGCCGTAAGCGTGCGCACAAGCCCAGGAGCTATGGCATTCACTCTGATTCCCTGAGTCGCGTATTGCAGAGCTGCCGATTTGGTAAGCCCCGATACGCCGTGCTTGGAGGCCACGTTTGCCACGACGCCGGGTGAACCAACGAGGCCGGTCACAGATCCGTTGTTCACGATGGCGCCCTTCCCCCGCTTCAGCATCTGTGGAATCTCATATTTCATACATAACCAGACACCCGTCAGATTTGTCGCTACAACGCGGTTCCAATCCTCTTCGGTCGTGTCTACAACTCCCACGACCGGACCCACTAATCCCGCGTTGTTGAACGCGAAGTCCAAACCACCATATTGGTCGACTGCTTTATTGACCATTGCCTCTATATCAGCCGATCTAGTCACGTCGACTTGCAGGCAGTCCGCTTCGCCTCCTTTGTCTTTGATCGATGCAACGGTATCTTTGGCACCTACTAGATCGACATCTCCGATGATGACTCTCGCGCCTCGCCGCCCGAAAGCGAGCGCGGTTGCCCGTCCGATGCCCGATGCGCCACCTGTGATTATCGCGACGTTGCCAGTCATAAAATCAAAATTGATGGGAAGATTGTAGCCCCGACTAGTGCGGCACAGTTTAACGCCGGAGCCGAAGCAATTCCACTTTACCGATTGTCGTTAATCGGGAGCTAGACCGGGCCTTCCTCAATTGACAGTTCCTGGTGGCTGCGAAATTAGGTAACGTGGCCGGGCAACATGAGTTCCATCGCAATCCATATAGGTGCTTTTGCGTTGGCCTTCGGTGGCGCACTGCTCGAAGCGCTTCGCGTTTTTTTCTACTCTAGCCTGTGCGCGTAGCTATGACTGCCGTCATTGAGCCGAAGCCGTCCTCCACAGCATGGGCTAAGAGCCTTCTGACCGGCATCCTCGCCGGCATCCTGTTC
>JBPYDQ010000363.1:0-2627 GCA_051986135.1 Terriglobales bacterium
ACCAGGGCTGGTGCATATGGCTTGAAAATCGGCCTGATCTGGTGGGCCGTTGGGATGATTCTCGCTGCCGGTTACTCTGCTCTCGTATACCGCTCATTCGCAGGAAAAGTGGTCATTGACAAGGACTCCCACAGCTACGGCAACTGAAGAAAGGAAGCCAAATGCACCAATTAACGAAGTTGGGTTCTACCGTGAGGCGGCAGCGATAGCCTAGACTGTGCCGAAAATATCATCGCGTCGGAATAGCCACAGAATCAACGACATCCCTGTGGTGCGCAAAAACCTCGCCGGTCCTCGTATCCGTGTGAATACTCACCGCTTGGCGGACGCAGTTGCGCGCCCGTCTTCCACATGATTTGGTGATTGGGGGTCTTCGTACCGCCGTCCTGACAGTAAAATGCAGCTCCTATGGCGTCTAGAGTCTCGCTGTTTACCCTCCGGCTGTTCTCCGTCGGTTGCGAATTTGTTAGAGAAAGCCTCCACTTCGGTCGGCGCTTGATCCGAAAGAGAACCTCTCTGGTTGCTGAGAACCTCTTCCTCAGAAAGCAGCTCGCTGCCTACGTGTAACGGGATAGCAAACCTTGCCGGCTATCTGACACGGACAGACTCACACTTCTCGTTCTTTCCAGGTGCTGTGCTTGGAGGCGCGCTCTTGTGGTGGTGAAGCCAGAGACGCTGGTTGGCAGGCACCGGAAAACAATGCAGCTTTTCTGGCGTTGGAAATCGCGTGGCGGAAGACCGCGAGTTCCAGGGAGCCTTCGCGCACTCATCGCGGAGATGGTTCGAGAGAACCCCACTTGGGGGCAGCGCCGGGTCGCATCGGAGCTGGCTCTGAAACTTGGCATCACATTTCGCCGAGGACCATCCGCACCTATTGGCCCGAAGAATTGGAACCAAACCATCGACGCGACTCCCAGCGCTGGATGACCTTCGTGCGCAACCACGCCAAGGCGATGGTGGCCTGCGACTTTGCCGCGGCCGTGACGCTGCGGTTCCAGATTCTCTACCTATTCGTGGTCATGGACCTGGGCACGCGCAAACTTTTGCACGTAAACACCACCCCTCATCGCAACACCGCCTGGACTGTGCAACAACTCCGGGAAGCCATCCCCAGTGACCACCGATACCGTTGGCTGATCCGCGATCGGTCTGGTATTTTCTCGGTGGATTTGGACCGCAGCGTGGAGGCCTTTGGAATTGCTGTTCTCAAGACCCCAGTTCGAGCGCCAAAAGCTAATGCCTTCTGCGAACGGCTGATCGGGAGCCTGCGGCGAGAGTGTCTGGATTGGCTCATTCCGCTCGGTGAACGACACTTGCGGGGGCTGCTTCGAGAGTGGGCTGAACATTACAATCGGGGAAGGCCGCACATGAGCCTTGGTCGGGGCATTCCCGATCCAGTGCCGGGAGGAGCTATACCTCGGAAAATGCACGGACACAAAGTCCCGAGCGATGTGGCAATCAAGAAGAGGGCGGTCCTAGGTGGACTGCGTCACGAATACCGACTTGAACAGGCTGCAGCGTAACCCGATCAGGTTTTTGCGCACTACAAGGGCACAATAAGAGGAAAGTAGGTCACGCGCGGCTGGGGATTTCCACTTCCGTATAGCTGCCGGGCTTTGCGCCGTCGACCGCCTCCGCAATCCTCTCCAGATGTAAACCAACGGCCATTGCGGAGTGCTCAACACGACAAGTGCGATCCGCCGGCCGGCGAGGTTTTGCTGATACCTCATGTTCTTTTCGGCAGTTAGCAGAACGTCAAAGCCGGCCCGCTCCGCTTGGGTCAGCAAGTCTCCGTTGGAGAGCCGGTCCCAGCCTCGTTCCTTCGACTTGACTACGGTGTGGCGTGACAGGACGCGAGCGATTCCCGCCAGGGTCACGTGGTCAAAGAGAACCAACATTCGCTGGCTATGTTAGCGAGCGACGACGGGAACCGGCGCATCGAGGCTTCGTGCAGCAAATTGCAGCACCGCGTTAATCTGCTCCCGCGTAATGTCGAACTGCTCGATGATCTCATCAATGGTGGCGCCCGCTTCGAGGTTTTCAAATACTGCAGACACGGGCATGCGAGTGTCTTTGAACACCCACGCGCCGCTGAGTCTTCCTGGCACTCTTTCGACTGCGGGACATTGTGACCAATCCAGAGATGCCATTGCCAATCTCCCCTTCTGCCATTCTAGCACGAGGTACGGGCGCCCCACCTTCGATCCAGCTGGCAAGCGTTACCGCAGAATTAGGCAAAGGCCGACTGATTTTCGCCATCGAAATTCTGCTCTCACGGCAATGAACATTACACAGGCGGAACTGACTACCCAAGCATACAGTGATACGTATGCAGCAGGTCACAAAAACACGCATTGCGCCCTCTCATTTGCTTCGAGTCGAAGTCCCACGCTCCTCTGGGGGCTTGATCGCGAGGAGGGCCTTCGCGGCTGCGGGAAGAGAGGGCTTCGTTTTGGCCGCAGCAGCCACCATCGTGTCGATTAGCGCGCGACATTCGTTTAGCCCCGTCGCTAGATTTTCACGCATTGCGGGGATGCGGGAGAGAACCCATAGCAGGAAGGCGATCAGGAAGTTGGGAACAGAGTACATCGTGGACTTGGTAGACGGGTACAGGCGATACCCCAGTC
>JBPYDQ010000364.1:0-10295 GCA_051986135.1 Terriglobales bacterium
GAAGTGTAGCCCTTTAGCGCGCACGCGTGCGTTTTCCATTTAAAATGGTTGTTCTTTTTGCATGATCGCGATAACCGCCGCCGCCTTGTTCACTCCGCTGGAACGTATCGATCAGCCCATTGTTCTGATCGAGGACGGCCTCGTCACGGCAATTCACGCACGCACAACTTTCGCGAGCCCGGGAAATGCCCGGGTTGTCGACTTCGGCCATGCCATCCTGGCCCCTGCATTTGTGGACATCCACATTCATGGCGCCGGCGGGCACGATGTCATGAGCTCCAATGGCCAGCCTCTATCCTCGATGGAGTCTGTACTCGCCCAACACGGAGTGACCAGTTACCTTCCCACCACCGTGACTGCCCCGATGGACCTGACACTTTCCTCGCTGGATCGGCTTGCGGATGCCATTGAGCAAGCGGCCCATCGAAACCACGAAGGCCACCGGGCGAATCCACGCGGTATTCACCTGGAAGGCCCATTTCTCAGTCACGTCCGGCGGGGAGTACATCCTCCGGAAAACCTTCTCCGCCCTTCCATGGCTGTATTTGACCGCCTTTGGCAAGCAGCCCGCGGTCACATCAAATTAATGACCATAGCTCCGGAACTCGATGGAGCCCTCGAAGTTATCGAGGAGGCGGGTAAGCGCGGCGTGGCCATCTCCCTCGGCCACTCGGACGGTACCCTCGAGCAGGCTCGCGCCGCGATCACTGCTGGCGCCCGGCATGCCACTCACACCTTCAACGCGATGCGACCGCTGAGCCACCATGATCCCGGAATTCTCGGCCTAGTACTGACCGATTCTGCCGTAAGCGCCGACATCATCTTGGACGGAATTCACGTCCATCCGACAATGGTCAAATTGTTTATGCGGATGAAGCGCCCCGATGATGTGGTCTTGATTTCCGATGCACTATCCGCCACCGGCATGCCCGAGGGCCACTACCGCCTTGGGTCGTTCGACGTTGAGCTTCGTGGTGGCGAGTGTCTTGCCGGAAAAACTCTGGCGGGCAGCGTGCTAACCCTGGATCGAGCCGTGCGCAATGCCATGAAATTCGGGGAACTCGACGCTCAGCACGCTCTTCGCGCCGCTACAGAGAACCCCGCCAGGGTGGCCGGCATCTCCGGACAAGCCGGGACGTTGGCCGCGGGAGTGCCCGCCGATATTGTTGTTCTGAATTCCCAATATGAGGTCATCCAGACCATTGTTCACGGCCATGGCCTCTAGTTCCCCAGCCCAACAGGAGGACCGATGAGCGGCGAGCGCGAATTTCGTCATCACATGATCAAAGAGATTTTCGAGCAGCCGCGCGGGCTCGAGGATACGATCCAACCGCGGGTGTCTGCCGATGGCTCTGTCTACCTCGAGGAATGTCGCCTTAGCGCCGACGAACTTCGCCGTCTGCACCGCATCAACATTATCGCTTCCGGAACCAGCCGGCACGCCGGCATGGCGGGCCAGTTCATGATTCAAGACCTGACCTCGGTTCCGGTGGACGTGGACTATGCCAGTGAATTCGAATACCGCAATCCTCTGATCGGACCTTGTGAACTCGCCATCCTCATAACCCAATCGGGAGAGACCGCCGATACCACCGGCGCACTTCGCGAGGCCAAGAAGAAAGGGGCGCGAACCGTGGCCATCTCCAACGTGATCGGATCAACCATCGCTCGCGAGGCCGATGGGGTGCTCTACACACACGCTGGAAAAGAGACCAGCATCGCGTCAACGAAAGCATTCACCGCACAGATGGCGGTTCTCTATCTCTTTGCTTTGTATTTGGCCCACGCCCGAGGCACGGTGAAAGACGAGCAACTCGACGAACACATCCGCCAACTGCTGGAATTGCCCGGCAAAGTCGAGCGCGCCCTCGAATCTCGTTGTCAATGTGAACAGTTAGCCCGCCGCTATCACGCGGTGGAAGACTTCCTGTTTCTTGGCCGCGCCGTTCACTACCCCATCGCCATGGACGGCGCCTTGAAGTTGAAGGAAGTTTCCTATGTGCACGCCGAAGGCTATCCTACTGGCGAGACCAAACACGGTCCGAATGCACTGATCGACGAAAAACTCCCCGTCGTCATCATAGCCACCTGTGACCAGTCTGATCCCGGGTCCGTGCTTCGTTATGAAAAAACAGTGAGCAATATAAAGGGATTCAAGAACCAGGGTGGCCGCGTCATCGCTCTGGCGACGGAGGACGACGAGCAGGTCTCAAAGCTGGCCGACCATACGATTTTCGTTCCATCGGCCGAGGAGCTCATCAGCCCTATCCTGGAGATTGTTCCTCTCCAATTATTCGCCTACTACATGGCCGTCCACCGTGGCCTTGACGTGGACCGTCCGAGGAACTTGACCAAGTCCGTAACCGTGGAGTGACTTTGGGTTCCTTGCTTCCATGAACCGAGTCGGCGAGACATTAGATCTGGTACCTGCTGAAGCTCGGCGAGAGCCCAGGACATCACCATGTGCTCGGCGGGACGAGACGCTGCCGAATCTCGGCACTAGGCTTGGGGTTTCGAAGCACGCTTACGAGATGAGGATAGATGTGCTCTCTTTAAAGGCTCATTTGGAGTCTCTTTATCTAATGAATTGCTCCTCTAGAACTGCGATCACCAGCGACGACGTTCACGTTGACGGGCACGATCAGAACGCCACCGCTTTGGAGATGGAATCCAGGTTCCATGCTAGCAATCGCCATTTCCGCCAACCGGCATCATGCTGATAGAGTTCTGCAAGCGATGGCTGGCAAAGTTCAACATGGCGGTCACGAATCGATCATCTCGGCAAAGGCTGAGCAAGCAGCATCGGCAGCACCTCGCCAGCTTTCCCCAGGTGACATTCCGTGAACGCGGATGCGTTGTGAGGCTCCTCCGCTCCCACATAGATGGTTCGGGCGCGACCGCCAACGTGAGCGGCAAAGCTGGCGGCTGGCTCGACCACACCCGAAGTGCCCACAGCCATGAACACCGTGCATTCACCCAGGGCACGGAAGATCCGGTCCAGTCGGAAGGGCACTTCGCCGAACCAGCAGATGTGCGGGCGAATCCTTCCGCCACACTCGCAACGGGGAATCTCGGCTGGAGGATCATAGGTGTTAGTGTCGCGAAATGGCGGTCGGCTGCATGTATCGCAGCGGCTCTTGTAGAGTTCCCCGTGCATATGGACCACGTGTTTCGTTCCTGCCTGCTCGTGGAGGTCATCAACGTTCTGCGTGCAGAGGAAAAGGCGTTCCTGGAGCCTCTGTTCGAGACTGGCGAGCGCGATGTGTGATCGATTGTGCTTCGCTGCCGCAGCTACCCGGCGACGCATCGAGTAGAACTCCCAGACCAGCCGAGGGTCTCTGGCCCAGGCTAAGGGCGAGGCGACCTCTTCGATCCGGTAGTTGCGCCATAGTCCATTGGCTCCACGGAAGGTCGGAATACCGCTCTCGGCGCTCACGCCTGCGCCCGTGAGAACGAAAACGCGATCATCGGGCGAGATGGCGAGCATGGCTGAAGTTTACCCCATCATCCGCGCAAGGCGGCGGATGCCCACGTTCTCGCCGTCACTCCGAGAGTTTGACGAACCAATTGCAAGGAATCAACTTGCCTGACGGTAGCCGAGCTCGGCAGCAACCTCCTTAGTCGAGCGGCCCTCCACCAATCACTCAATGGCCTTCATCATCCAGATCTGCCTTCGCCATGATTCAAAGCTCATCTCGACCTCTCTCTAAGAAATGCGTTGCATTCGCCTGATGCGCACCCGTCAATTTCTCGATTCGCTCTCAGGAGCGCTGAATTGGCGAGGGTCGATATGGATTCTCGACGAAAGATGAACACCTTGGATCGCTTAGTTAGCAGCATCACGGATAGGGGAACCTCCGGTGCGATCTCGAACTCTGACGCTAGCAGGTCTCGGAGCGAGGGGTGCAAACGGTTGCTTGCTCCGAGTTCGGGAAGGCGGACAGCCTCCAAAACCAGTCCGCGCAGTAAGACGAACCGTAAATCACCGCGCAGACTGGTGAGGGAGGCACCAGCCCCTCCCTCGATCGAGCGTGCGTATCGAAGCGTGATTGGGCATGTGAATACGATCGGGTGTTCGCGCCGGAGTCCAGATTCCTAATCTGTTCCTTTGGAATGGAACGAGGAGGTGAGGAATCGTCCTCGCTCCAGCGACGACTCCGCATGCACGCGTTATGAACTTGGCTGCTCGGCGTCCGCAGTTTACCCCAGGGGGAGCAGTTCGTTTTTTACTCCTACTGCACGACCAAAGTCAGGCTGGTAGCATGCGACGCAGCTCCGGAAGTTCCCGTGAGGGTAATGGCATAAGTCCCTGCGGGTGTCCCGGCAGGGGGAGTCGTCGTCCCGCTTCCACTGCTGCAGGCTACCTGAAAACCAGCCAGCGCGAAGACCACCAGGCAAAATACTGCTATTACCCATATCCGTCTGCGTCCGGCGCCGATGCCAAACCCCAAGAATGTCAGCCCGGGGATCGGCAACATAGCCGCATACCAGTATCGAGAACTCCGTCGCTCGGCCGTGGTGGGCACCGGACGCGCGGTCGTCGTGATGGTCAGGGTCGATGCCACCGCACTGGTATTGGTCATGGTTAGCGGATTAGTGGAGAATGTACAAGTCGCCCCCGCAGGCACTCCAGCCGAGCAAGACAGAGAGACCGAATTCGGAAAGAAGTTCGTCTGCCCTGCGGGCACACCCACCTGCACCTGGTAAGTCGCCGAATTCCCTGCCACCACGGCAGCGGTAGATGGGCTAGCGCTCACGTTGAAATCGCTCACGATCACGCTGGCACTACTCCCGCCGAACTGTACCCCGTTCGCTTGCAGAGTTCCGCTGTTGGTTAGGATACCGGCAACGGTTGGCGTGAGATTGATTTTGACGTTGGCCGTTGTGGGATGCCCTGATGTGCCGGCTCCGAGCGAGCCGAGGGAACAAAATACCCTTCCGTTTACGACGCCGGTGCAGGAGCCTGGGGTCGCACTGGCTGAGGCAAAAGTAGCGCCGGACACGGGTAATGTATCGGTGAAGATCAGGTTACTCGCGACATCCGGCCCGGTGTTGCCGATCGTATAGGTAAAGGTCACCTGATTGCCGATACCGATCGTGCTTCCCGAAGCGACTGAAGTGCTTGGGGTGAGGGTTAATCCCGTCGTTGAAGGAACGATTTTGGATACGAACGCATCACTCGGACCCCTGAGGTTTGGAAATTGCGGACTGGCGAGGGGAAAATTCGTGGATGTGGTTTCGCCGGCGACGTAGGTATTGGCACTGGCATCCGTCGCGATTCCAGTTCCATCATCGGCGCCGCTGCCGCCGAAATATGTTGCATACCCTCCCGTCTGCCCCACATTTATGGTTTGAATGAGCGCGACAAACGCATCGCTAGGACCAGAAAGAGACCCCTGAATTGCGTTGACGTTGAATCCGGTACTGGAATCGGTACGTCCGGTCAGATGCGCTCCCTGGTTCACATCTACGGCAATCGAGTAGGCGATATCGGTTCCCGGGCCCCCTAAATACGAAGAATAACTTAGCGGAATTGGGGTTCCCGATGTCCCAAGCTTGGCAATGAAGGCGTCTGTTCCTCCGGCGTTCGTCGCCTGAAAAGCGCTGCTCGCACTGGCGATGGGGAAATTTACAGAGTCTGTCGCTCCTGTGATGTACGCGTTACCACCGCCGTCAACGGCAATCGCGTAGGCGACATCGCCCAGAGTTCCACCTACGTAAGTCGAGTATTTCAACTGAGCCCCAGGACCCGCCGTTGTATCAATCTTGGCCACGAATGCATCCGGGTTGGTTGGTGCCGGTGATGCGCAAGACGTTGCCCCGGGAGCATCCAGACAGGATTGGAAAGCATTCAGGATGGGGAAATTGCCACCCGACCCGGAAGAGAGAAAGTTCGTCCCACCCGTGATGTAGGCGAAACCAAACGGGTCGATGGCAACGCCGCCGCCCTGAACAACTGCTCCACTGGCGGGAAGCGTGCTGCCGAAATAAGTTGAATACGCCAGGCTGCTGCTGCCGCTCGCAGCCGTGTTCAATTTTGTCAAAAAGAACTGCGGGTTGGCCGGCGATTCGGGACTGGTCTGGATGGCGCCGGCTGTAATGGGAAAGCCCGAAGTGGAAGTGGTTGTCCCCGTGACATAAGCATTGGCGCGAGTATCAATCGCTAGCCCGGTGATGGTATCGATGCCATTACCCTCGACGTACGTCGAATAAGTCAAGGCACTTCCAGCCGCGTTCAGCACGCTCACAAAACCGTGACTGCCGCCAGGCGACGTGGTTTGGTTTCCATTCGGCGTCGTCGGAAAATTCGTGCTCGAGGTATTCCCCGCGACGTATATGTTCAAAAAGGAGTCGACGGCAATTCCAGCGCTGGTGTCGCTGCCCGTGCCTCCCAGGTAGGTGGAATACACCAGCGAATAAACGGAACTTGGGTTAGGGCTGAACTTCGCGATGAAAACGTCGGGAACCGTGCTATGCGCCTCCAGGGGCGTTCCGGCAGGGGGGAAGTCCAGGGAGGTAGTCGCGCCGGCCACGTATATGTTTCCGCCGGCATCGACCGCAATCCCCGGGCAGCCGGGTATTGCACCTTTGGTGCTTAGCGCCGCGCACCCCTCGTCTCCGGTTCCGCCCAGATAAGTCGAATAGTTCAGCACCGGATCGATGATCAACGCCCGGCTGCGATCATATTCGCCAAGCGAAAAACGCACACGGTTGCCGGCGCTCAATTGGAACTTGCTGCTTACGCCGCGTTTTTTACCACCGACATTCTGGTAGACCTGAGGCCGATCGAGCTGGACATCTCCGGCCGCGGTCTGGGCTAACAAATCGCCCTTCAGAGTAACGCGCAACTTTTTCGCACCATCGATCCTGAGGCTAATTTCTTCCGGATCCGCCCCCGGCGCTACTTCGAAGTCATACTCCAACCTCCCCTGATTTCCGTAGTAAACCAGGTCCACTCCCGGATATACCTCGTGGTAGCGCACGCGCCCATACTCGGGCACATTCCGCTGCCACTTCCCCGGGTCATTACCAATCAGATAATTGCTCCAACTCGAAACCAGACCAGTTCCACCGATCTTCGCGCCGGAATCTGCTCCGACCAGCTTCATGCGCACGACCGATGCCGCCCCGCTTGAATGCTGACTGCTGAATCGTGAGTGCTTAGCCGACGACTGTCTGGCGACTGACGACTGCAACTTCAAAACCGCTTCATCCTGGGTAAGAAACAGCGTGTATCGGCCTCCACGCGCCAGAAATTTGACCTCGGAATCGGTCTGGCCCCGGTTAGCTTCAAAAGTCAGCGGAAGATCGGCAAAAGCGATCTGGGCACCGGTATTCGCTCGCTTACCGGCCGACGCCCGACCACTACTCTCCAGCCATGGTGAACTGACGCTGCCGGCGGAGGGGTCTTTGGGCATCGGGACCTTTGTGCCCGAATGCAACAAAATCCCTGCCATTAGCACCACGAGGCAGGCGGTCAGCCAAGCTCCACCCAATGGAAAACGATCTCCCGCGACCCGAACATTCAATTTCACTCATTCCTCCGGCTCAGTCATTTGGAGAGAGAAAGCAGGAAACGGCACACAACGTTACCGGACACCTCGCTTGCGCGAAGAGGCATGCTTCTCAGTCATCAGAACTTGGGGTGAAAACAAATAACTACTTAAACATCTGATGGATACACTGTCAAGCTGAGCACCCGGCGCCATTCCCGACATCTCGTCTGATGCGTTCTTCGGCCCGCTTGGATGCTGCTCGACTGCCTCCTGCCGGCGAAATCACGAAACGCTCAGGCAAGCCGTTTAGGGCCCCGCTGGATGTATTGCGACATTAAACCCTTTAGGCTCAATGAAGACTGTCGCTGACGTGGCAGCGCACTTCGAGCTCAAGCGGGTCCCTGGAACCGGCCTGTCTCGGCTCCCTGAATTTTCCGTGGCCGCTCGGAGAAATTTGTCATCCCGAGTTTCAAGCCGAAGTAAACGTGCCTGCTTTCTGGGGGCCCGTGGGCGGCCGCAAGCGGCAATTCCCACGATGCGGTCAAACCCAGCCGGCGCCGGCCGAGCGTGGCGCGATGGCGCGATGCGGCGCTCGGACATGCGGCTGCCAAAGGGAATCAGTCTCACGGCCGAGCGGTTTCAAGAGTTCATCACCGAAACCTATACGATCAGCGCTTGGGACAGTGCCAATTGACGTGCCAGCCCTGTTGGTTTGAAGGCTGAGTGCTGATTGCTTATTTGGAGGACATCAGCTTGTCCACAAGAGGGGAGTAGTCCTTCTTTTCCAACCCGTGGACTTGCTTGTTGTACTCATCCACCTTGCTGGAATAATTCATGGAGCAGAACTTGGGTCCACACATCGAACAGAACGAGGCTGCCTTATAGTAATCGTCAGGCAAGGTTTCATCGTGCATGGCTCGCGCCGTTTCCGGATCGAGCGACAGAGCAAATTGTTTTTCCCAATCGAACTGGTAGCGGGCGAAGCTCAAGGCATCATCGCGATCCCGCGCACCCGGACGGTGACGCGCGATATCGGCGGCATGGGCCGCAATCTTGTAGGCGATAATTCCATCCTTCACGTCCTTTTCATTGGGCAGCCCCAGGTGCTCCTTGGGCGTGACGTAACACAGCATGGCCGCACCGTGCCAGCCAATCATCGCCGCCCCAATCGCCGAGGTGATGTGGTCATAGCCGGGGGCAATGTCTGTGACCAGGGGTCCAAGGGTATAGAACGGGGCCTCGTGGCACATTTCTTTCTCCTTATCCACCTGCTCCTTGATCTTGTCGAGAGGAATGTGCCCCGGTCCTTCGATCATTACTTGCACATCCGTTTCCCACGCTTTTTTTGTAAGCTCGCCCAATGTTTTCAGTTCCGCGAACTGCGCCTCATCGCTGGCATCTGCCACGCATCCTGGCCGCAGCCCATCGCCCAGGGAAAACGACACATCGTATTTGGCAAAGATTTTGACGATGTCTTCGAATCGCTCATAGAGAAAATTCTGCTTGTGGTGATGAGCCATCCACTGCGCCAGAATCGCGCCCCCACGGCTGACGATCCCGGTGATCCGCTTCGCCACCAACGGCAGGTACTGAACGAGCACGCCGGCGTGGATCGTCATATAGTCCACACCCTGCTGGGCCTGTTCTTCAATCACTTCCAGCATGATTTCGGCGGTCAGGTCCTCGATGCGTTTCACTCGAGAAACCGCTTCATAAATCGGTACGGTCCCAATCGGCACCGGCGAATGCCGCAAGATGGCCTCCCGAATCTCGTGAATATCACCGCCGGTCGAAAGGTCCATGACCGTATCGGCACCGTAATGAACCGAAGTGTGAAGTTTGCGAAGTTCCTCGTCGGTATTGGAGGTGATCGCCGAATTTCCGATGTTGGAATTTATCTTGCACCGGGAAGCCACCCCGATCGACATCGGCTCTAGTTCGGCGTGATTGATGTTGGCAGGAATGATCATGCGCCCGCGCGCGACTTCGTCTCGCACCAGTTCGGGCGCCAGCCGCTCGCGGCGACCAACATATTCCATTTCCTCGGTGATAATCCCCTGCCGCGCAAAGTGCATTTGCGAGAAGTTCCGATCACCTGTCCGCGCCGCTTCATCACGACGCTTGGCGAGCCATTCGGCGCGCGGCTTGGGTACGGGACGGTTGAGATCTACCGCGTTAAGAACGCCATTAGGAGGAGTGCTCGTGGAAGCCATATGTTCTGCTACCCTCACCCATGATCCGTATAGGGCTAAATTATACGCTGCTGACACGAGGGCGAACGCCCAAGTCGCCGGGCGAGGCTTGTCGAACTAGCCAACGGGAATATCCCATAACCTCTCCGTTGCCTTGACCCGCCCGGAGCAGGCGCGTAGAGTTCTTCTTAACGGCTTGGCCTGGAGTGATTTTCTCGATGTCCGCGCAAACCGGCAAGTATCTGAAGTTCGGCGCTGTCACGCTTGTGATTCTGGTATCCCTTGGCTATCTCGCCTATACCGGCGTCGAGGAGAGCAAGAGTTACTACGTCACCATAAAAGAGTTGCGTGGCATGGGCAATGCCGCTTACAGCAAACGGCTGCGCGTCGCGGGAAATGTTCAGCCCGGCTCGATTCAGCGCAAAGGTACCCAGGTCGAGTTTGTTCTGGTCGAGCAAGGAGAATCACTTCCGGTCGTCTACAACGGCACCGAAGCGCCCCCGGATACGTTCAAAGACGATTCGCAGGCGCTAGCCGACGGCAATTTCGGCCGCGACGGCATCTTCCATGCCAAGGGCTTGCAGGCGAAGTGTGCCTCGAAATATGC
>JBPYDQ010000365.1:0-9988 GCA_051986135.1 Terriglobales bacterium
CCAAAGGTGCGCTGATAAAGCTCAAGTCGAACTGCGAAGAATGTAGCCTCTGCGGGGAGGGATTCACGAGAAATTAAGCTATCTCAGGCTTTACTATCGCGACGCCGATGAAGTCGATGAGTTGCTAAAGGCGGATAGCCTATGTGCTGCCACCAGGAGCGGACCATCCCGGAGGAGGCATACAGCTTGCAAGAAATTGAGCAGTTCCTAACGCTGTTCCCCCGTGGGCAGATTGCTGTCACCATCGCCTTAAAGGCGTTTCGGGCATTGAGGGAGCCTGAACTGGATGCACTCATGCCAGACGACATCGACGGTGACCGTGTCCGCATCTGGATGGATGCCAAGACTCATAACAGCGAGTATCTTCAGGTAATACCACCAGTAAAGCGTCCGTTGGTTAATGGCTGGGAGCCACTTTAATAGGAGCGCTCTCGAGAACGCTGAACCAATCAAGAGACGAATCAAGGGGACAAGCCTTCGGTGGAAGGCTGGTACGGTTTCTGTCGGGGGATGGCATCTAACCTCTATCAACTGGGCGTCCCTTTGGAAGCTGCAACCTGATACTCCGCAACTCTCCAGAGGTCGTCACGGCCCATTACATCAAATTTGAGAAAGAGGGGAAAAGGGTTGAGGCAACGGCCCTTCTGACTGAGGCTTTCGTGTCGAGTGCCTGTGCAGTGAGCCAGGAAACCCCTGATAAAACGGCCCTCCAAGCTGACCTGATTGTTTATTTGCTGTAGTGCAGCAGCGAGAACACATCCGAGCCTTTGAGCTTCTCGCGACCTTTCAGGAAGTCGAGTTCGACCACAAAGCCCAGCCCGCAAACCTCGGCACCCAGCATCTTGGCGAGCGAAACGGTGGCCGCTGCTGTGCCTCCGGTCGCCAGCAGATCATCGACGATGATGACTCTCTGCCCCTTTTTGATCGCGTCTTTGTGAATCTCCAGCACGCTGCTGCCATATTCGAGTTGGTATTCAAGCCGCTGCGTGGCCGCCGGCAGTTTGCCCGGCTTGCGTACGGGAACAAACCCGGCATTGAGCCGATATGCAACCGCCGGCCCGAAGATGAACCCGCGGGCCTCCATCCCTAGCACCAGGTCAACGTCTTGTTGCAGGTAGCGCTCCGAGAGGGCATCAATCAGCGTGGCAAACCCCAGCTTGTCCTTCAACAAGGTGGTGATGTCGTAGAACAGGATCCCCTTCCTGGGGAAGTCGGGCACTTCACGGATCAGCTTCTTTAACGGTTCGCAGTTCACCGCCGGTCCGGTTGCCATCACCAGGCTCCTTCAATGCGAAATGTATTCAGGCCGGCCACCAGTCGTGCTTCGGACTCTTCTACGTCGTCCACGCGCGCCGCCCTCGGCCCTTGATGAAGTCGCGAACTTAACCCTGACAGCTGGTCGCGTGTCCCCATGCCGAGCACTTCCACGCTGCCGTCCGAGTTATTGCGCACCCAGCCGGCAATCCCCAGCATGTGTGCTTCCCGCTCCACGAACCAGCGGAAACCGACTCCCTGCACACGCCCGCGGACCACAAATCGCCGCGCCTCGACCGTTTTCACCGCCATATTTCCTCAACCGACATTGCTGGCAACGCCCATCTCCACCCTGCCCAAGCCTTCACCCTTGCCACGAGAGACCTAGCAAGTTACCTCTGTCCAGAACGTCTACGCACGCGACAAATAAGCCCCTTCCGATGTGTCCACGCGGATCTTTTCGCCTTGGTTGATGAACGGGGGCACTTGTACCACAAGTCCGGTTTCTGTTGTCGCCGGCTTGGTCACACTCGATGCCGTGGCGCTCTTCAGGCCGGGCTCGGTCTCGACCACCGTCAGTTCGACAATCTGCGGCAACTCGACTCCCACTGCTTTTCCGTCAAAAAACTCCACCTTGATCTGGAGATTCGGAATCAGGTAATCCACCGCGTCCCCCAGCGTGTCCCGGGTGAGATGCGTCTGCTCGAAATTCGACGTATCCATGAAGTAGTACGCATCACCGTCGTTGTACAGATACTCCATCTCGACTTCATCCACCGTGATCTTCTCGATCGGATCGGGCGAACGGAAACGGTGTTCAAACATTGCTCCCGTGCGCAGGTTGCGCAACTTGGCCTGGATGAAGGCGCGCAGATTCCCCGGGGTGCGGTGTTCCACGCTGAACACCGAGTGCAGGTCGTTGTTGTGCTTGATGATCATACCGGGGCGAAGTTGGGTCGCAGGAATAGCCATGCTACTTAGGTTCTCCTTGAAGAATTCGTCGGCACGCGGGCGGAAGAGACGCTCGTTCCCGCCGCACACAGGGACCAAACTATTTATTTTACACAGAGTTCAAGGCCTTGGAAAACTCGCCCTTCCCGACTGGAATCCAACACCGTTTAGACCGTGCCTGTAATTCAGCAGCTTTACACAGCAAGACTACAAATTGACACCATAATTACCAAATCGTGGTTAAATCCCGAGGTGGATCTATGCGAAATGGAGATTACGAGGCTTCCGATAGAAGCACCGCAGGCACTGCCGTTACCTTTCTATTGATTGGACTCGGGGCCGGCGCTCTGGCCGCGCTACTATTTGCTCCCAAAGCGGGCAAACACCTGCGCAAGGAACTGCGCCGCACTTATGATGAAGCCCGCGAGGCGGTTGAGGATTTTACCGAGGAAGCCCGGGATCGCGTTAACGACGTTATGGAGCGCGGCGCCGACTGGGTCGAGACCGCCCGCGAAAAGGTGGAACCTTTCCGTTCCGTGGTCCGCAGGAAATAATGAGTGGGGCGTCGTCGCGATAAAAAATCCAACCACCTGAGAGGTCTCGGCCAGCAAAGCGACGTTTCAAGCAGGCTGAAAGAGCCGCCCCCGGTTCTATGGATGGTGCGGCTGTCTTGAAGCTGTATCAGACTGCGGAATCGATCGCCGTAGCGTGATTAACTCACAAGGGAAGCCAACGACCCTCGACCAGCAAGCCCTTACCGCAAAATTCCCATTCGCTTGCCCACCCGCTTGAGCACCTCCAGCGCTTGCTGCAATTCGTCCCGCGTATGCGTTGCCGTCATAATCGTCCGCACCCGGGCCTTGCCTTCCGGTACGGTGGGAAACGCGATCCCCGTCCCGAGCACTCCTTCTTTAAACAGTTCCCGCGAGAACTCCATCGTGAGTTTCCCGTCCCCAAGGAGGATGGGAGTTATGGGAGTCTCACTGGCCGGAGTATTCACACCTCCAATATCGAACCCGAGATTTCCCAATTCTTTTTTCCAGTACCGGGTGTTCTCCCATAGCCGCTCCATGCGCTCCGGCTCCTGCTCGAGCACGTCGAAAGCAGCCATGCAGGTCGCGGCCACGGACGGCGGATGCGAGGTGGAAAACAGGAATGGCCGCGCCCGGTGGTAAAGGTAGTCAATCAAATCCTTTGATCCGCACACATACCCGCCCAAAGCGCCAATTGCCTTCGAAAGTGTTCCGACCTGAACGTCCACGCGCCCATGCACATGGAAGTGATCAATAGTTCCTCGCCCGTTTCTTCCCAGCACTCCCGAAGCGTGTGCGTCGTCCACCATCATGACCGCTCCGTACTTCTCGGCAAGTTCGCAAAGAGCCGGCAGCGGCCCGATGTCGCCATCCATTGAGAACACCCCGTCAGTAATGAGCAGCTTGCGCCCCGGCAGATTCTGCAAGCTGGCCAGG
The DNA here is from genome assembly GCA_051986135.1 of Terriglobales bacterium. Taxonomy (GTDB): domain Bacteria; phylum Acidobacteriota; class Terriglobia; order Terriglobales; family Acidobacteriaceae; genus Gp1-AA122. Next base: position 3,675 of record JBPYDQ010000365.1, read on the forward strand.
TGCTCCTCCGCATGCGCCATATCCTTGTGGCGAAAGACCAGGATCTTGGCCTTCGAGAGCCGCGCCCCATCAATGATCGAGGCATGATTGAGTTCGTCGGAGATGATGAAATCATCTTTGCCCAGGATGGCCGCAACCGTCCCCGCATTAGCTGCGAATCCGGACTGGAACACTACGCATGCTTCCACATTCTTGAAGCGGGCAATTTTTTCTTCCAGCTCCATATGAATCTTCATGGTGCCGGCAATGGTCCGCACCGCTCCTGACCCAACCCCATATTTCTCGGTTGCCTCGAGCGCAGCTTGACGCAGCTTGGGATGGGTCGTCAGTCCCAGATAGTTATTCGAGGCCAGGTTGATGACCTTCTTGCCGTCGAACGTGCACACCGGCGCTTGCTCATCCTCAAGCACGCGCAAGCGAAAATGCGTGCCCTTGGATTTGAGTTCATTCAGCTGATCAGTCAGATAAGAAAGGGGATTAGTGCGGGTCGAAGGCGAGCTTACCATAGCAGGAATAGTTTAATCCCGCCGGCTCTGCTTTTCTCGAGAAAGCAGCTCCGCGCCGCACAAGAGTGTTGTAACCCGAGCGGCCGGGTAACCGTGATTGAAAGTCATCCATTCACAATCGGAATTGCACGACTGGATTTTCATCTGGGGACGGCCGCCGCTTCTGGAAATCTGCGCTGATTCGGTCGCCTAGACGATCCCTGCAGGCGCTCAGTCTGGTTCAACCACCACCGTTTCAGACGCTCGCGGGGACACCAGCGGCGATTCGCGAAGTTGATACGGCCCTTGCCCGCGACGCCCGCCCAGCACCACCCCTTGTCGCGAGAGAATGATTCGTGTCGCGAAGCCTGCCCTGCCTTCCTATGATTCCAGATTACCAGTGCCTCGCCGAGCTTTTCCGCTGGAATCCGATCTCGGAAGGGCCCAAACTTGTGCATGGTGAGTAAGACTGTCTATTTGTCGCTGGGGTCAAACGAGGGTGACCGCAGGGCAAACCTGCGCGCCGCCATTCGCGCACTCGAATCACTCGGTGAAATCATGGCCGTCTCGTCTTTTTACGAGACCGAGCCCGTTGAATTCACCCAGCAGCCCTGGTTCATCAACTGTGCCGTCGCACTCAAGACCGACAAGATGCCGAGGCAGCTGCTCTCTGCCATACTCAGGATCGAACGTGATATGGGTCGCCGCCGTTCGCCCCAGCATCGTAAAGGCCAGCGGCCAATCGATATCGATATTCTGTTATTCGGTGTCTCCGTCATCGATACCCCCAACCTGCAGGTCCCGCATCCCGCCATGCACCAGCGCCGCTTCGCGCTCGAGCCTCTGGCGGAGATAGCCCCCGACGAACCGCATCCCGTTCTCAAGCGAACCGCTCGTGAACTTAGAGACGCTCTCCCTCCCGGCCAAGCTGTCCGCAGGCTTGACTGATAGCCGCGGTCGCGCGAGTAAACCTGGCTTCGAGAAGTGTGCGCGACCCAGAGCGGCGCGGATCGATCCGCAGCGTCCTCACCTAGGAGCCGGCAGGCGAACCGTTGCCCTTACCTCGTTGGTTCTTGTCGTCCCTGAGATATGGGCTGGGGCGTACGACGCCGCGGCGGACTTTATTCGAAACCATACGGTTATGACGAACATTTCGAGGGATTGCTGGGACCGTCGCCAAATTCATCCAGGTTTCGATCCGAGCGCGAGCAACGCTGGATCGCCCGGCGCGACGGCGAAAACGTCGGCTTCGTTTTTTGTAGTGAAGGAATCGAAAACGGTTGCCAGGGTTCCTCTGCTGTCGTTCGAAGCAGGCGCTCGAGGGCTGGGCATCGGGCACCGTCTCTATCTGGATGTATGCGCTTCGCTCCTCGAGTCGGCTCCAAAAGATGACCCTCTGGATCCCAAGTGGCGGATCATCGGCTGTGAGTGGTTCCCACTTTGAGCGTGATATCAGCCCTCCTCGAGGCTGCCTGTAGTCATCGTTCCTGTGCTCGTGGCCTTCTTGGCCCACAGTTTATACGCCTGATTCCTGCCTGTTAGGGTGCATCAGGTTCTGCCCTTGCCATGATCTCGTCCTTCGTATTTACCTGCCACAGAGACAGGCGATTCAGGCATACTTTGAAGGCAATGACCCTCGCGCCTGATTTGGGGAAAATCCTGCGCCAGTACTGGGGCTACGACTCCTTCCGTCCCCTGCAGGAGCGCATCATTCACAGTCTCCTGGGCGGTCACGACACCTGCGTAGTGATGCCAACGGGCGGGGGCAAATCCCTCTGCTACCAGGTTCCTGCGATCGTTCTTAACAAAACTGTCGTGGTTATTTCTCCCCTGATCGCGCTCATGCAGGATCAAGCCACGCAGCTAGCGCAGATCGGCATTTCCGCCACAGTTCTGAACAGCACACAGCCGGCCGCTGAGCAGTCAGCCATCATGCGCAAAGCGCGTACCGGTGAATACCGCCTGATCTATCTTTCTCCCGAGCGGCTGGCTCGCCCGGACACGATGGGCTGGCTGCGCGGAGTGCCGTTGGCATTCTTCGCCATCGACGAAGCGCACTGCATTTCCGAGTGGGGCCACGAGTTCCGCCCCGAGTACCGTCAGCTCAGCTGCCTGCGAACAGACTTTCCCGATTGTCCTATCGCCGCTTTTACCGCCAGCGCCACGCAACGCGTTCGCCATGACATCTTGACTCAATTGCAGCTCGACGATCCTCACAAGTACATCGCCAGCTTCCATCGTGCGAATCTCCGTTACGTCGTCAAACTCTCGGAACCGCATTCCCAGTTGAATCTGCTTGTCCGTGCAGTTCGCCAATACGACGAGGGAAGCGTCATCATCTATGTTCCTACCATCGCACGTGTCGAGCAGACTGTCGATTTGCTCGCGGAACGCGGTATCGGCGCGATTCCCTACCACGGTCAGATGGACGCAGATATGCGGCGCGCCAACCAGGAGCGCTGGATGTCCGACGAGTGTCGCGTGCTGGTCGGAACCATTGCATTCGGCCTTGGCATAAATAAAGCCTCGGTGCGTGCCGTGATCCATCTTTCCTTGCCGAAATCTATCGAGCAGTACTATCAGGAAGCCGGCCGTGCCGGTCGCGATGGCCTGCCCGCCGACTGTGTCCTGCTGTGGCAGACTCGCGATGCTGGCCTGCTCGCCTACTTTGCTGGCCAGATCCAGGATCCGGCCGAACGCGAGCGCGCTTGGCAGCGCTATCGTATCCTGCGCGATTTCGTCGAATCGAACGAATGCCGCCACAAGCGAATCTGCCGCCACTTTGGCGAGACTACGAAATGGGAGTCGTGCAACGGATGCGACGCCTGCGGCTACGAGCCTGCTTGGTTGGCTCGGCCCGCGCAAATTAGAGCGGCGCAGAGAGAAGCCAGGATCGCGCCCATCGACGCCGCGCGTCCGGCCGAGGGGTCCTTCGCCGATTCCGAGTTGCGCGAGTATCTACGCGAATGGCGCCGCAACACCGCCCGCCAGCAGAAGCTTCCCGCATACGTCGTCATGCACGACGCGTCCCTCGACGAGATCTGCCAGAATCCGCCCATGTCTCTGGCCGAGGTTCGTCGGGTCACTGGTTTCGGCAATCACAAGACGAAACTTTACGGTCCCCAGATCCTAGAGGCGCTGCGCAAATTCCGCCAAGGCGATCGCGCGGCGCCTCTGCCGGAAAAGAAACCTACCCCGCTTCAGGAAACCAAGCGCCTGCTTGCCGCGGGAAACACGTTCGCGCAGATTGCCGCTATTCGTGGCCGCCAACTTGGAACCATCATCGGCAATGTAGCCGCTCTAATCGAGCAGGGCGAGGTTGACTTGCAATCGGCTTGGATTTCTGCGAAAAGACAAACGGCGATCGAAGGCGCCTGTGCCCGAATCGGTCTCGAATGGCTCAAACCCATTAAGGACGCCTTGCCCGAGGAAATTACTTACGGCGAAATTCGCCTCGTCGTAGCACACCTGCGCCGCCTGAAGGCCACCAGCGGGCCGAAAACCAATGTATCGAAAGCGGCAACCGACTAAAGCATTTCTCACCAGGCGCTCCCGCCGTGGAAGAAACGAGGAAAACGAGGAAAGGAGGACAGATGACTCCGCGTGCCGTCTTCGAAAGACTCAAAAGCTGCTCTTCTTCAAGAATTTATTTGCCCGATGAATGAGGGTTTGAGTACGCCACTCGCTCAGCGAGAAAAGAGAACCGGCGTGGGAGCCTGCAAAAGACACCTGGACGCTTGGGCGGCGTTTATAGCCACCCAATACGGCACGCGGGCCCGACCAATTAGCCAGGACGAACTGACGGGGGTGCAAGCGATGCCGAAGGTGCGAGAGCGGAGGGGCTACTTTCCCTTCAGCATTTCGACTACTCGATCAAAATCCTCAAGGCTGGCATATTCGAGCACAATCTTCCCTTTGCCTTTGCGATCTTTGATGCGCACGCGGATTCCCAAAATGCGCTCCAACTCGGTCTGTGCGGCGCGCACGTTGGGATCCACCCATCGCGCCTGCGGCGTCGTCTCGGTTTTCTCCTTCGGCACATTGATCTTGAAAACCAGATCCTCCAGTTCGAGCACCGACAAGTGGTTTTTGATCGCCGTATTCGCGATCTTCACCACCTGCTCGGGATCGAGCACCGTCAAGAGCACCCGCGCCATGCTGAAATCCATCCTCTCTTCCAGCAAGAGCTGCTGCACTTCCGCCGGCAGCTTCAACAGCCGTATGTAATTCGAAACCGACTCGCGCGAGCATCCCACCCGATGGCCAATTTGCTCCTGGGTGAGCCCAAACTCCTGACTCAACCGCGCGAAGGCACGGGCCTGCTCCATGCAATTCAGGTCGGCGCGCTGGAGATTCTCGATGATCGTCATCTCTGCTGCCTGCTCATCGGAGGCGACGCGCACGATCGAGGGAATCTTCTCTTTGCCTGCCAGGCGTGCAGCCCGGCAACGGCGCTCGCCGGTAATCAAGAGGTACCGTCCGTCGTTTCCCGGACGTACCACAATCGGCTGAATGACTCCGCTCGCCTTGATCGACTCGGCCAAATCGTTCAACTCGTCTTCACGAAAAATCCCGCGAGTCTGGTAAGGATTGGTTTCAATCAACTCGAGCCCGATCTCTATAACCGACAGCCCGTCCACCGCGCTGGCTGGACTCGCCGCTATTGGGCTGCTTCGAGCACCCCCGGGCACCTCCTGGCGTAGCGGATGAGGCTCGATCGTCCGTGGCTTACCCGGCAAAAGCGACTCCAATCCCCTCCCCAACGCCTTCCTCTTCTCCACAATCGTCGTCATGGCTTGTTCTCCGCCTCGCCCTTTGACCAAAATGCGTTGCGTGATGTAAGACTGCGGGCAAATAGATTTGGGTGGTCGTACATCAAGCCACGCCTAACCTCGCTGAGGCGCGCCCCTTGAGGCGTTGCGGCTCGATACCCTGTTTGTCGCGCCGTCCAGTGCCAGTCCGGGAAGATTCTGCTAACATTGATATATATAAATATAGATATATGTCGATATATATTTAAGCTCTCTGGCCTATCGCTGGCGCCGGCGCCTGTTCCGCCAGGTAATGATTGATGATCTCCTTGGCCAGCCGGATATAGCTCTCGGCGCCCTTTGATCGCACGTCATAGATCAGTGCCGGCTTTCCATGGCTGGGCGCCTCTGCGAGCCGGATATTGCGGGGCACCGCTGTCTCGCAAAGCTTGTTGCCGAAGAAATTCCTTAGCTCGGTGGTCACCTGTCTGGCCAGACTGGTGCGGTCATCATACATGGTGAGCACCACACCCTCGATCGACAACTCGGGATTGAAATTGGTCCGGATGCGCTCGACCGTATCGAGCAGTTCGCTGATGCCCTCCAAAGCAAAGTATTCGGCCTGCATGGGAATCAGCACCGTGTCCGCCGCCACCAACGCATTCAGTGTGAGCAGATCCAGTGCCGGCGGGCAGTCGAGCACGATGAACTGAAACCGGTTCCGCAGGGAAGCCAGCGCATTCCGCAACCGGAACTCCCGCCTTTCGGCGTCTACCAGTTCAATGTTGGCTCCGGTAAGGTTCTTGTGCGCCGGCATGATCCAAAGTTGCTCCATTTGCGTGGGCTGGATCACCTCATCCGGAGTAGCGATCTCCATGATCAAATCGTACGTGCTGGCTCGATCGGGATCTTTGGCAAAGCCAAGTCCGCCGGTGGCGTTGGACTGCGGATCACAATCGACCAATAGACTGTTGACTTCCGCCGCCGCAAATGACGAGGCCAAGTTGATAGCGGTCGTAGTCTTGCCCACGCCGCCCTTCTGGTTGGCTACCGCGATTACGCGTCCCATTCAGTTTTT
>JBPYDQ010000366.1:0-4844 GCA_051986135.1 Terriglobales bacterium
TGCAGAAGGAGAAGATCGTGGGACTTAGGCAAGGCCAGGAATGGCTGTTGGAACTCACCTTTGACGACAGCAAGCAGAAAAAATCCAAAGACCTGCGGCCCGCGCTACCGCTCCTCTTGCGTTACTAATCCCCCCAAAGGTCGATGAGCGTTATCGGGATTTTTCATCAACTGACTCTTTGCGGGCGCAGCCAACTTCCTCAGTCCATTGACTTGCCCTACCTCACACCCTAAGATTTCAGCCCAATGATCGGGCAGACCATCTCGCATTACCGCATCCTCGAGAAACTCGGCGATGGAGGGATGGGAGTGGTTTACAAGGCCGAGGACCTGAAGCTCGGTCGCTACGTCGCGCTCAAGTTTCTTCCCGACGATCTTGCCGACGACTCACAAGCGTTGAACCGTTTCCAACGCGAGGCAAAAGCCGCATCCGCATTGAACCACCCAAATATCTGCACCGTCCACGAAATTGACGAGTCCGGCGGCCGAACTTTCATTGCCATGGAACTGCTTGAAGGCCAGACGCTCCGACATCTCATCAGTAGTGGCAAGCCTCTCAATGTGCAGACAGTGCTCGATTTGGCGATTCAGATCGCAGACGGCCTCGACTCGGCTCATACCAACGGCATCGTTCACCGTGACATCAAACCAGCAAACATCTTCGTCACCAGTCGGGGCACTGCGAAAATTCTCGATTTCGGTTTGGCCAAGGTCATGCCTCAAACCGAGACGATGCTGATGGCCGATCAGCGAACTCTGGACCAGATGACCAGCCCCGGGGCCATTCTCGGCACTGTTGCTTACATGTCGCCCGAACAGGTTATGGGCAAGGAATTGGATTCTCGAACTGATCTGTTTTCCTTGGGCGCGGTGCTATACGAAGCGGCGACAGGATGTCTACCGTTCAGGGGAGCGAGTGCCGGCGCAGTCTTTGATGCCATCTTGCACCAAAACCCGCCTGAACCAACTCGGCTCAACACCGCGTTCCCGACGGAACTCGGGCGAATTATTGAGAAGGCGATTGAGAAAGACTGCGATCTGCGCTATCACACCGCCGCGGACTTGCGCACGGATTTGAAGAGATTTGGGCGCGACAGCAATGCCGGATACTTGCGAAAAGCGGGTTCAGGCCGAGACACAGCGACAAAAAGCGCGCCGCGAAACATGCTTTGGGTCGGGCTGGCCGTGCTAATGCTAGTGGTGGCCGGTTACGGCCTGATCTACTGGAGAGGGGTTTTCCGTCGCGGACTCGCGCCAGATGGATTCGCGAACCTGGCCATTTCCAGCTTGACATCTACCGGCGACGTGGCGCTGGCGCGGATTTCGCCCGACGGGCGATATCTTGCCTATGTCTCCCGTAAGAACGGACAAAACAGTTTGTGGGTCCGCCAGATAACAGTCGCGAGTGCTGTGCAGATCGTCCCGCCCGGACCGGATATCGTTGTCGACGTCACTTTCACTCCCGACGGCAATTTCCTGGATTACACCCAAATGCGGCCACCGGGAAGCGAAGGGAAGGTTTACCAAGTGCCGTTCCTGGGCGGAACGGCACGCCAGCTGATCGATGGGGTCAGTACACATGGAGCTTTTCCCATGAGTAGTGTGACATTCTCACCCGATGGGAGGCAGATCGCCTATGGAGCCTTTGATCTGGCTACGAACGAAGCCCAGCTACTACTAGCCAATGCGGACGGCAGCCAAATTCGAAAGATAGCGGCACGAAAAAGCTCGACGGAATTGGGCGATTATTCACTTGTGAGATGGTCGCCCGACGGCCAGCGGTTGCTGGCCTATGTAACGCGCGCTGGTGATATCCGAGAGTTAACTTCAGTGCTCGTCGAAATAGACCTCAAAATCGGTTCCGAAAAGCCTATCCGCGGCGGTGCTTGGCGCGCGATCAACGATTTCAGTTGGCTACCGGATGGCAGCGGTGTCTTGCTGGCCGCGAACGAAAAGCCTGGACTGCCGGTCCAACTTTGGATCGTGAGTTACCCGGACGGAAAAGTCCGGCGAATTACCCATGACCTCGGCGACTATTTGTCCGCCTCGATTTCTCAGGACGGCAACACAATCGCCTCGGCGCAAAAGAATTCCCTCGCTCATGTGTGGGTCGCGAACAGCAAGGCGCCCGACAACGGAAAGCAGATAAGTTCAGGAAGATTCGACGGAATGTGGGGTCTCACTTGGATGCCGGATGGACGCATCGCCTACACCGCCAATCCGGGTCAAAATATCGCTCTCTTTATTATGGACGCCGACGGTGAAAACGTCCGGCAGCTCACTTTTGATCAATTCCCCCACCACGCGCCGGTGGCGTGCGAAGGTGGCCGTAGCGTTGTGTACAGCACGAACTTCGAAGGCTCCTGGCACTTATGGAAGGTGGACATTCAGAGTGGCGTCAGTACAAAACTGACGAATGGCCTAGGCGAAATCGATGCAAGGTGTCCTCAGATCGGCGACTCTGTGACGTATAAGCGGCAGGAGTCTGACGGAACGGCTCATATCTGGAAGACGCCTCTTTCCGGGGGATCCTCGATAAAGTTGAGTGATCTGATCGCAGTTACGGGTCCCATCTCATCATCCGATGGCCGGCACCTCGCTTTTCCTGCAGTCCAAAAAGACGGAACAGTGGCGGTAGTAATTCTGTCTGCAGAAACCGGAGCGCAGGAAGCACAGGTAGACATTCCTTCGACCCTTGATACTGACAGTCACACGGCGAGCTGGACGCCGGATGGCCGTTCCATCGCCATCAGCGATCGTCGGAGTGGGATACCCAATTTGTGGGCTCTTCCAGTCTTCGAAAAGAGCAAACCGCAGCAGTTGACGCACTTCACTTCCGGAACGATCTGGAACTTTCAATGGTCTCCCAGCGGAAACCAGCTGGCTATTGCGCGAGGTTCAAACGACAGCGACGTCGTGTTGCTGAGCAACGCGCGCTAAAAATCGACAGAGAATTTGAAGGTTCGAATCTGTGCAGTGGGCTCTCGGAAGGGCTGTCCCCGTTTCCGCGTGCTGTCCTGTCAGATTTCACGACGGCAATTCTAACGGCACGTCAGACTGTATGCAGCTAACTGTCGAAACCAGATGGGATGAGAATGCCGGTCTCCAGGCGGGATGCGATAAGCTCCCAGTGATAACGCGCTCGAGGCGCAATAGAAAGGAGACCGGCTATGAGGAAGAGTATCACTGTGGCAGAGGAGCAGAGCAGGAACTTTACGGAGAAGAAATACACCGTGGGATTGGATCTGGGGGATCGTTGGAGTTGGTATTGCGTGTTGGACGAGCGTGGGGAGGTAGTGTTTGAACAGAAACTCAGTACCACGCCGAAGGCCCTCAGAGAGGTGTTCGGGGCAATGCCGCACAGTCGAGTGGCGCTAGAGACGGGGACGCATTCGCCGTGGGTAAGTCGGTTAATGAAAGAGTTGGGGCACGAAACCATCGTGGCGCAGGCGAGCAAGGTGCGTTTGATCGGGCAAAGCCGGAAGAAAGACGATCGGCTGGACGCACGAACCTTAGCGCGGCTGGCGCGGATCGATCCCGAGTTGCTGGGACCAATCCAGCATCGCAGTGCCCGGGCACAAGCGGATTTGATCATGATCCGGGCCAGAGCCGCACTGGTGCGGTCGCGCACAGCGCTGATCAATGTGGCGCGGGGCTTGACGAAGTCCTATGGGGAACGGTTGCGGGGCTGCAGCGCGCGAAACATGAACGCGGAGAGGAGGAAGGGATTGAGTGCGGAGCTGCAGTTGGCCTTGGAGCCACTGTTGCGGGCGATCGAGTCGCTCAGCCAACAGATTCTGGTCTATAACGCGCGCATTGAGCAGATGGCGCGGGAGGGTTATCCCGAGGTGGAGCGGTTGAAGCAAGTGAAGGGAGTAGGAACGCTGATCGCGCTAGCCTACGTGCTGACGCTGGAGGATCCACAACGGTTTGGCAAGAGTCGGGAAGCAGGTTGCTACGTTGGGTTACAACCGGGGCGGCGGAATTCGGGCAGCAGTACGCCGCAGCTGCACATCAGCAAGGAAGGAGATTGCTACTTACGAACCTTGCTGGTGCAGGGAGCGCACCACATCTTGGGACCGTTTGGAGAAGATAGTGATCTGCGAAGGTGGGGACTGAAACTGGCGGAGCGAGGAGGAAAGAATGCCAAGAAACGAGCGGTGGTCGCGGTGGCACGCAAATTAGCAGTGTTACTGCATCACCTATGGGTGAGTGGAGAGGCTTACGAACCGCTGCACAATCAGCGAGCGGTCGAGTTGCGGGCAGCGGCCTAGTCTGAACAGAGGAGATCAGAGCGCACCACAGACCACCAGCCCAGAGTTCAATCGCCGAGTTCCGGTGACTGCGTTAATCGCCTGGCCCCGTTCCATCGTGAGATGGACGAGAGGTCGAAAATCAGGTTGCAGCGCCGGCTGAAAACGAGAACACCCAACTTGCACCGAGCGAAGGGAAAAGCTCAATCTGAGTGCGGATGGAAGGGTGGCGACAGTAGTGGAACGAACCAGGTGCTGGGAGGTCACAGAGTGCAAGCTGAAGATACAAGATACGAACTGGAGGTTGAGTATGCTCACCTTTCTTCCTAGCTGGAGGATGGCAGAGCCGTCCTCGCCGTCAAGGGTTCGCTGCGCCGCGCCCAAAACCCGGCGCGCCCTTGACCGCTCCGGGCGGCTCTGCAAAATCTCTCAGCCAGGAAGAAAGGTTGATCTCAGAAAGGCAAAAACAAACTCGAACTCAAATTTTACTTGACATCCACCGGCATTCTCATGGAAGGCGGTTACACTCTTCTACCCAGAGGAAAATATTGTTCCTGATGGTAGAAAAGTGAAATGGCGATTTTGCGACAGT
>JBPYDQ010000367.1:0-17744 GCA_051986135.1 Terriglobales bacterium
TCGGGAACCAGCAGCCTTGCTGTACTCAGATTGAACTCGTTCAAACTGTCTCCTACTCCGCTTTTGATCCATCCGCACTATTCGCCCAGGCATCACAGATGGGACTGTTTTCGCTCGTCACCCGACGTACGACTGAAAGGAGACAGAAACTAATGAAATATGTGACTTCACTCCTATTTGTCCTGTTGGTTTCGCTGGCCCTTGCATTCGGTCAGGCCGCCAACTCGGGCGGGAATACCGGCGGGGGCACCGGCAACGGAACTGCTGCCACCGCTCCCTCGCAAAGCAATACCGGGGACGCAGCGGCCACCCAAGCCAATCCCAATGCTGGTGAGCAGGCTCCGGCCACTGCCGGAACAAGCGAAAAACATCATCATGGGAACAAGGGAAACATGCCAAAGACAGCTTCCCCGCTTCCCGAGCTGGCGCTCCTAGGGCTGAGCTCTTTGGGCGTAGGAGCCCTCCTCCGTAAACGGAGAAAGGTTTAGTCGAGCGCTCCAGCTAAATTGGATTTAGTAAACCACCGACCAGCTTCCCCCGGAGGCTGGTCGATTTGTTAATAAGCCTCTCTCCAACCCCGCCGTGTATGATCGATCCGAGTGCCACCTCGAGAAGACTCCTGCTATGAATCGATCGTGCTCGCGTCTTGTGTTCACGCTGATGTCTCTCTTCATCCTTGCCAAGGCTACGTTGGCCCAAACCACAATCGCAGCCGCGGGCGATCTCGAGTGGGTAATGGCAGAGGTGGCGCAGCGCTTTGAACAAGAGACTCGCAACCGGATGGAAGTCACCTACGGATCGTCGGGCAATTTCTTTCAGCAACTCGAGAACGGCGCCCCTTTCGATCTATTTTTCTCCGCCAACGTTGATTACCCCAGGAAACTGGAGCAGGAGGGATTGGTGGAGGGGGGGAGCCTGTACGAGTATGCCCAGGGCAAACTGGTTATCTGGGTTCGGAGTTCATCATCGCTGGATGTCGATCAGGGTATCGAGCTGCTTCTCAGTGACTCGGTAAGAAAGATTGCGATCGCAAATCCGCAGCATGCACCGTACGGCCAGGCGGCCGTCGCCGCGATGAAAAATCGAGGAGTGTACGACCAGGTTCACAGCAAATTGGTGCTGGGAGAGAACGTCGCGCAGGCGCTGTCGTTCGTGGTTTCGGGCTCAGCGGATGTCGGCCTCGTGGCTCTTTCGCAGGCGCTTTCCCCGAGCGTAAGAGAGAAAGTCTTCGCCGAGATTTCTCGATCCGATTATCCGCCTATCCGTCAAGCTTGTGTCATTCTGAAATCTTCAAGAAATAAAGAGGTTGCCCGCCAGTTTCTCGAGTTTGTGAGAACTCCAGCAATCTCGGCCTCATTCGGGGAATACGGATTCGACGTTCCGGATCGTTCGGCCGCTAACCGGTGACAAGCTCCGCTTGGCAGTGGGCACACTCATCCCCGCTTGGCAGGCCCCCTGCCGAGCGTCATCCACCAAATCGACTGCCAAAACTCCGGATGAGAATCTGAAATTGAGGAGCGAAGGCCATCAACAGATGGTTTCGTGCTCTCCTGACAAAATAGATTTCCTCCCCGACCTCCAGTCCGAAGCCAAATGGGCCCGCCCGGAATCCTCCGTACCACCGCCGGAGTACATCGCGCACTTGATGGCATCGGTGTCGATGGTGCGAAACGCATTTTGCCGGCCCTGGAGAGCGTTAGTAGTACCAAGCGTTAGTAGTACCAGAAGAGCTGAAGGTCACGATGGACCAGCGCAGGCCTGCGCGCTGAACAAAGCAAGATTGGGGCGGTTAGTCCGCTCTCGGCGTCTATGCCTAGGTAGGCGGCATTGTCGCAACCTAGAAAGCGGCCGAGCATCACCGGGATCTGGTGAGAGAAACGGATGGCAAAACGGGCAGGTTCTGGCAACGTTTTCGAGGCTTCCCTTTCTCGCCCGAAATCTATAAAACAGAACTCCATGGAGCGTTCACTCAGCGAAATTGCGCAGTGCACAGGCGGCGAGATATTGGGAGATGGCAACTTCCGAGTAGCAGGGATCGCCAGTATCCGATCCGCGACTGGCAGAGACCTGGTATTCGTGGAGGACGAAAGAAAACTCGCCGAGGCGCTCCGCTCGCGGGCCGGGGCAGTTATTGCTGGCAGCTTCTGTGAGCAGAGAGAACTGGCGAAGCCCATCCTGATTGCGAATCAGCCACGTTTGGCTTTCACCCGCGCCGCGGAATTGCTTGCTCCCACAGGCCAGCACCGCCCGGGGATACACAAGACGGCGGTCATTGATCCGGATGCGAACCTGGGTGAATCTGTACTGATCGAGCCCCATGTCGTCATCCAATCGGGTGTAGTCGTGGGTGATGGAACACGCATCGGCGCCGGTTCGTTTGTCGGCGAGCGGGTCACAATTGGCCAGCACTCTAACATTGCTGCCAATGTCAGCATCTATCCGGGGGTGGCGATAGGCAGCCGTGTGATCGTGCATGCCGGAGCAACGCTCGGCAGTGACGGCTTCGGCTATGTGCGCGACCCGAGCACCGGGCGCTATCACAAGTTCCCCCAGGTGGGTCGGCTGGAAATCGAAGACGACGTGGAGATAGGAGCGAACTCAACTGTAGACCGGGGTGCCTTAGAGGTGACTCGCATCGGTCGCGGAACCAAGATCGATAATCTGGTTCACGTCGGACACAACGTCGAGATCGGGCAAGACGTTGTCATTGCGGCGCAGACGGGATTGTCCGGCAGTGCCGTAGTGGAAGACGCAGTCATTATCGGAGGTCAGGTGGGCATTGCCGATCATGTACGGATCGAAGCGGGGGCCATTCTGGGGGCACAGAGCGGAATTCCTACGAAGAAGATTATTCGGGGCAAAGGGGTGGTTTTCTGGGGTACGCCCGCACGGCCGATTCGCGAGTACTTAAAAGAGCTGGCCCTGCTGGCGAAGCTGGGCAAGAAGGGAGTGAGTCGCCAGTAGTCATTCGCGAAAAGCTGCCTAGCTCTTTCTGGCCAGCGACTACTCGGGCTGACGACTAAAATGGCGATTGTCGTAATCGGCGGGCATTCTCGGAGTGTAGGCAAGACCAGCGTCGTCTCTGGGCTGATTGCCGCTCTTCCCCAATTCCATTGGACGGCGCTTAAGATTACGCAGTATGGACACGGTATTTGCTCAGCGAACGGTCAGGCTTGCGATTGCGCCTGCGCCGACCATAAATGGGCTATATCGGAAGAGAGGGACCGTTCGGGCAAATCCGACACATCTCGGTTTCTCGTGGCGGGCGCCGAATCGGCTTTATGGGTTCGGACCGAGCAAGGGCGCTTGGCCGAAGCCATGCCTTCGCTGCGAGACAAAATTGCGGGCAAGCAGAACGTCATCTGCGAATCTAACAGTGTGTTGAAATTTATCCAGCCTGACATTTATCTCACCGTACTTGATTCCGGGACAGCCGACTTCAAGGCATCGGCACGTGAATTTCTGGATTTCGCCGATGCTGTCATCATGCAGGAAAGGGCGGACCGGGCGGCGGCCTGGAGGAATGTCTCTTTAAGGGAGGACCGGGGCAGGCCTGTGTTCCGCATCCGGCCTCCTCGGTACGTCACGCCGGAGATCGTCGAATTCGTGCGCTCGAGACTGGGTTCGACAGACTAAGACTGCTGTTATCCTTGCACCGTGCGGCAAATCCAGAGGAAAGCCTGGCTCCTGGTCCTGCTCTCGAGCATCTTGCAGATACTGATTTTTCCCTTGCCTGGCTTGTACGTACTCTGCTGGATCTCGACCGCACCCCTGTTGGTTGCCATTCTGAGAGCCCGGCAGCCGGACACTCTGCAGCTCAGCGACTCTCCCGGGGCCCGCCTTTTGCCCGCGACGCCCGCGCAAGGATTTCTTCTGGCATACGTGAGCGGCATTATTTGGTACGCCGGCACTTGTTACTGGGTATACGACACGATGCATCAATACGGCGGGCTGAGCGCTGCTGCTGCCCTGGGGATCCTGCTTCTGTTCTGCCTGTACCTGGCGCTCTATAACGGCGCCTTCGGATTGTTCCTGTCGCTGGCTGCCGATCGGCGAAGCCCCTTCCATCGACGCGCCTTGATTGTAGCGCCATTCCTCTGGGTCGCTCTCGAGCTGGCGCGCACCCGCATCAGTGGATTTCCCTGGAATTTGTTAGGCACCGCCCAGGCCGACAACGTTCCACTGGCCCGCATCGCCACGTTTGTTGCTGTGTACGGCATCTCGTTTGAGATCATGCTGGTCAACTCCGCCATTGCCGCTGCTTTTATTGTTCGGCGGGACCGGCGGCAGGCCCTGCTGATGGCGGCGATCGCCGCTGTCTTCGTACTCCAGGCGGGCCGCTGGTTGCCTTTGCCTTCTCTGCCCGCCAACCGCACCGCGCACCTAGTCCAGGAAAACATCCCGATCCTGGACAATTCCGGGTGGACCAAGGATTACTTCGAAGGGACGTTGCGCGACCTGAACTGGATCACCCTCCACACCCCTGCCGCCACACAAAATGATTCGCATGTGCCGAGTCTTATAGTTTGGCCTGAGTCCCCGGCGCCGTTTTACACCAGCGATCCGATGTTCCGGGCTGCTGCCAGCCAGACGGCGCGCGCCAGCCGATCGTGGCTGTTGACCGGAAGCATCGGCATCCAGAATGCAAGCGCCAACCCTACAAAAGTCACCGAAGCCTTCAATTCTGCCGCGTTGATCAGCCCCGATGGCGATTGGGTCTCCCGCTATGACAAGGTGCACCTGGTGCCGTTCGGAGAGTACGTTCCCTTTCAGAGGCTGCTGGCATTTGCCGGAGGATTGACGAAACAGGTGGGTGACTTCAGCCGAGGCACATCGCGAGAGCCGCTCGACGCAGCTGGCGTTAAACTCGGCGTGTTTATCTGTTACGAATCAATCTTTCCCGACGAGGTCCGACAGTTCGCCCACAACGGCGCCGAGGTCTTCGTAAATATCTCCAACGACGGGTGGTATGGCGACAGCGGCGCCTATGCCCAGCATCTGAATCAATCGCGCATGCGTGCCATCGAGAACAATCGCTGGCTTTTGCTTGCTGCCAACACTGGCGTAACCGCTTCGGTGGACCCCAACGGTCGCATCGTAGCCAGCCTGCCGCGTAAGATTAGAAGCACTCTGATCGCTCCTTATGCCCTCACCACCATAACCACGTTCTACACTCGCCATGGCGATTGGTTTGCGTATCTCTGTGCGATAATCTCTGCAGGAATATTGTTATTGGGTATTCCCTTCCGTAGAAACACAAGGCAATAGCCATGGTCGAAGAACTGGAACAGGAATATACCGCCCTTAAGGATAAGGTTCGCGACCTGCGGGAGTACCTTTGACCCAGCCGGACTCCGTCAGCAGCTAGCGGAAATCGACAAGCAGGCCGCCGACCCCAACTTGTGGTCGAACCCGGAAAGATCTCAGCAGGTCATGCGTGAACGCAAGCGTTTGCAGGATGTTCTTGCGACCGAGGACGAGCTGCTGCGTCGCGAAGGCGACATTCAGGCGTATTTCGATCTGGCCAAAGAGGGGGAGAATGTCGAAACGGAATTGCGCGCCGAAATCGATTCTCTTCGCCAGATAATCGATCGCATAGAGACAGAGAGCCTTCTGTCCGGGGAAAACGACGCGCGCAATGCCATCGTTACTATTCATCCCGGCGCCGGCGGCACCGAGTCGCAGGATTGGGCCGACATGCTGCTCCGTATGTACTTGCGCTGGGCGGAACGGCAGGGCTTCCAGACAGTTCTCAACGACTATCAGCCGGGAGACGAAGCGGGCTTGAAGTCGGCAACATTCTCCGTCAACGGCGACTACGCTTACGGGCTACTTACCAGCGAGATCGGGGTGCATCGCCTGGTGCGCATCTCGCCCTTCGACCAGGCGAAGCGCCGCCATACCTCGTTCGCCAGCGTTTTTGTTTCTCCGGAAATTGACGAGAGCATCCAAGTCGAAGTTAAACCAGAAGACCTGCGGGTGGATACTTACCGCTCCAGCGGAAAAGGCGGCCAGCACGTAAACACCACGGATTCGGCCGTCCGCATCACTCATATTCCGACCGGGATTGTCGTCAGCTGCCAGAACGAGCGCTCACAGCACAAGAATCGTGAGCGCGCACTGAGCATGCTGCGGTCGAAACTCTACGAGGCGGAACTGGAAAAGAAGCGGGCGGAAACCAAGAAGATCGAAGATTCCAAGCTGGACATCGACTTTGGCTCACAGATTCGTTCGTACGTTTTGCAGCCCTACCGCATGGTTAAGGATCATCGCACCAAGGAGGAAATCGGCGACGTAGATCGCGTCTTGGATGGTGATCTGCAGCCCTTCATCCGCGCCTACCTGCTTATCCGAAGAGGAGAAAAGCGGTCGTGAGCAGGTGGGAAGCGGGCCTCGCCCGTGGCATCCCACTCGATTACCTCGCTCTTGTATGGAATGACGAAGCCGCCGGACTTGATGTTAAGGGCCGCCGCATCCAGATGGCAATGAAAGGGACCAAGGAAGAGCGCTCAATCCTTATTTCCCATGGCACCAAGCGGGACGATTTGGCTGCCAGGTGGAATCATTCGTTAGCCAGAAAAACGTGCTGGAATCGTGTTGCGCGGAATTCGCATGAACGGGCGCTTTGCCACACGCTATCGGGTAGCGCGAAATTTGGTGTTCAATCCTCGTACCCCCATCGACTTGTAGTTGGGCGCAGGAAGAATCGTCTTGTAAATGATCGGAAGAATTCCGCCAATCAAGAAGTTTCCGATACCATCCCTAAACTGGCGCCTTGAGCGGAAACTTACCCGCCACGAACGACGGCAGGTTGTAACAGGAATCCGCGGCCAGTCGAGCGCCACGGGCTGGAAGCCCCGCGAGCTACAATATAGAGAGATGACACTATAGGGGGAGAGAGGTAATAGTGCTTTCGGCTCAAGTTGATCCTATCTCTGATCTGCTCCAGCGTGCTCAAGTCATTGCGGTCGTAGGCCTGTCCAACAGTCCTCTGCGCCCGAGCCATGGTGTGTCAGCCTACATGCAAGCGCACGGCTATCGAATTATTCCGGTGAATCCCGAAATTGATGAGGCCCTTGGCGAGAAGTCGTATCCCTCGCTGCTGGAGGTCCAGGAACCGATCGATATAGTGAATGTCTTCCGTCGCCCGGAATTTGTCGAAGCGGTCGTCGATCAGGCGATCCAGTTGAAGATACCCGCGATCTGGATGCAAGAAGAGGTAATTGACGAGCGTGCCGCTGAAAAGGCGCGACAGGCGGGAATTTTCGTGGTCATGGACCGCTGCATCCTGAAGGAGCATAAGGCGCGGTTCGGTTAGAGTTAGAAACTGTCGTAAGAATTTTCAGGCATGGACCACGATCACGGTCGCATCATCTTGCATGGGAGCCGGCGCTACAAATGCCTTGACATCATCCAGAATGGTGTCAACGCTCGCGCCGGCCTGGCAGAAGTGCGCCTGCAGGCGATTTACCCCGTATGGGTCACCCGTTGCGTTTTCCGCCTCCGTGATGCCATCACTGTAGAAAATCAGTTTGGCTCCGGGCGGCAGTTCTACCGTGGTTTCGGAAAACGCCCCCAGCGCCAGCCCTAACGGCAACCCGGTATCCGTCTGAATTAGCTTCAGTCCGCAATCACTCACCAGCAGCGGGGGTAAGTGGCCTCCGTTGGCCATGGTCAGGGTACGTCTGGGCGGATCCAGTACCGCGTACACTAGGGTAACGAATCGCCCATTGGGAAAATCTTCCACCATCAATCGGTTCAACTTGGCGAGCACTTCCGCCGGTGCGCAGGCGGCCCCAGCCAGCGACCGCAGCATGCCGCGCGTTGCCGACATCAGCAGTCCGGCAGCCGTACCCTTGCCTGACACATCCGCCAACACGAGCCCCCACCGGCCCTCATCTAGCGGGATGAAATCGTACCAGTCTCCACCCACTGCGCCGGCTGGATGTGATGCCCCAGTGACCTTCATGCCGGGGATAAACGGCGAAGACTTCGGAAACAAGGCCTGCTGAATGAGGCGAGCCTCCTCGGCGTCGCGACTCATGCGTTCCCGTTCCCGCCGCTCCCGCTGGACGAGTTGGGCGTTCTCGACCGCCACCGCCAAATGACTGCACAGAGACTGCAAGAGACGAATCTGCTCGAGGGGAAATGCGTCCAGTTCGCGATGCGAGGCAGTGAACACCCCGATCACGTCTCCCTTGATTTCCAGCGGTATGGCAACTTCCGATCGGATGTTTGGTTCGCAGGCAATGAAGTACGGATCCTTGCTCACATCGGGCGCATAACGCATTTGCCCGGTTGCAGCAACGTATCCCACCATTCCGTCTCTTCCAATCTTTAGCAGCTGCCCTTTGCGATTGCAGGTGCACCCGTGCACCCCGGCAACGACCATGTGCTGGCGCGTTTCATCGCGCAAGAAAATGTTGGCCTCGATGCAGCCAAAACTGGCGACGATATCGGCCACGACATCTTCGATCAATTGATCCAGATCGAGAATAGAACTGATTTTCTTGGCGGCTTTTTGCAGGTTGACGAGGTCCTGAACCTGCTCGGGACGCAGGCCGGGAACGGCGGAAAACCCCGTAAGGTCTCGGATTTGCGGGCTGGTGGTCATGGTCTTAACGCCCCCGGGGCAGGGAACAACTTACTAGCACGATAGAGCTAAAGATGTGTTTTCCCGAGGCTAGGATTCTTTTTCAGTATCCGTTCGTGCAGCTTTGGAGCGTTGTCTTTTGATCTCATCAAGTCGTTCCCGAATCCGTTTCTCGGCGCCCTCGGTGGTCGGCCGATAGTAGGTGCGGTTCGTCAGATTAGCGGGTAGACACTCGATGTCGGCAACTTTCGTTTCCAGATCGTGGGCATACTGATAGCCGGAACCATATCCCAGACCCTTCATCAAGCCGGTGGGTGCATTGCGCAGATGCAGCGGGACCGGTTCTGCCACCGTTCTCTCCACATCCTGCTGAACCTCGCTATAGGCGGTGTAGAGAGCATTCGATTTCGGCGCTAAAGACAGGTAGACGGCCGCCTCAGCCAGGGCAAGGTTGCCCTCCGGCATGCCGATGAAGTCTACGGCATCCCGGGCAGCCATCGACAACGAGAGCGCCTGCGGATCGGAGAGGCCAATGTCTTCTACCGCCATGCGCACTAGCCGGCGGGCGATATAAAGCGGGTCTTCCCCGGCCTCAAGCATGCGGCCCAACCAATACAGAGCTGCGTCCGGATCGCTGTTGCGCACTGACTTATGCAGCGCGGAGATCAGGTTGTAATGTTCCTCCCCCGCCTTGTCGTAGAGCAGAACGCGTTTCTGCAGCGCATCCTGTACCATATCGAGTGTGATCTCGGCTCTCAGCTCCTTCCCACTTCGCTGCTGGGCCAGCGCCGCCGCAACCTCCAGAGTGTTGTAGGCATTCCGAGCGTCGCCACTCGAGTAGCTAGCTATTCGGGTGAGCACCTGGTCGGCGGCTTCGAAACTCATTTCGCCCAGACCCCTTTGTTTGTCGGCCAGAGCCCGCTTGAGAAGGGTCACAATTTCGTCTTCGGTGAGCGGCTTCAGAACGTACACTCGGCAGCGGGAGAGGAGAGCGGAAATTACTTCAAAAGAGGGGTTCTCCGTCGTCGCACCGATAAGACGTATGCTGCCCTTCTCCACATAGGGGAGGAAGGCATCCTGCTGCGCCTTGTTGAAGCGGTGAATTTCATCGATAAATACTATCGTGCGAGTCCCGTACTGGCGAGCGCGCTCCGCATCAAGCATGACCTGCTTGATTTCCTTGATGCCCGCCAGCACGGCGGAGAATTCAATGAACTCAGCTTTGGTCATTCCAGCGATGATCTTTGCCAGGGTTGTCTTTCCCGTTCCGGGAGGACCCCAAAAAATCAGCGAGCCGGTGTCGTCCCGCTCCACCTGCGTGCGCAGCGGCTTGCCCGGGCCGACCAGGTGCTCCTGTCCCACAAACTCATCCAGGGTCCGCGGCCGCATGCGATCAGCCAGAGGGCGCGTCGGATCCCGACCGCCCTCGGCACTCGTAACGGATTGGAATAAACTCATAGAAAACTTCCATCAAGAGCCACACAGACAAAAAGAAAGGCAACTCACAGCACCCTTCCGCCGATCGTTTACGTAGCCAGGAAGGCTCAATCCAAGCTGCCGGCGGACTCGGATCGCGCCTCGATCATCAGGTTGGTGCCCCGTCTCTCTGGTCCCACCGTTCTTGGTTTGATTCCAATTTTGGCACGAACGACGACCGTCGCATAATCAGGGGAATATGAGTTCGTGGAGCTTTGTTTAGCTTGATTCATCCTGCTCTGCTCGCTGACTCTCTGTGTTTGGAGCGGGGGTTTCTTCTCTTTGCCTGCTCGCTTCATAAAGCACGATGCTGGCGGCAATTCCCGCATTGAGCGATTCCACTCGCGGCGAATGAAGAATTCTGATCATCCCGTCCATCTCCGACAGAACTTCACGCCCAAGCCCGCCCCCTTCGCTGCCGATAAAGACGGCTGCTGGCCTCGACCAATCCTGTTGGTAAACCGGAGTCCCCTTATGAGCGGAGGTGGCTCGCAATTCGATTCCCTGCGCGCGCAGCATGGGAATGGCCTCGGCGAGCCGGACACGTGCCACCGGCAGCCGGAAAATGGAACCCGCCGACGCCCGTACGACCTTCCAATTCAATAAATTAACCGTATTTTCTCCGGCCAGCACACCGCCTGCCCCAAAGGCTTCGGCGGACCGCAGGATGGTGCCAAAATTACCGGGATCCTGCACCCCCGCTACCGCTATCACCAGACCTCGCTTGGACGACGCGATCACGTCCTCGACAGAGGATTCCCTCAGACGGACCAGAGCAGCCACGCCCTGCGGCGACTCACTGGGCACAGCCCGGGAAAACAGCTTATTCGGAACCAGCCAGGTCTCGACATTGGCCGCAATCTGCGGCAGCAGCCGGTCCGCCCTGTTCTCGGCCGACTCGCTGAAGAAAACCGCTTCCAGGCGCAATCCACTACGGATCGCCTCTTCCAGGATGTGGACGCCCTCAACCGCGCACGCCCCGGAAGCCGTGCGCTCGGCTCGGGAGAATGCCTGCCGCAGCTGGCTGAGATGGCTATTGTGCCGGCCTTCAATCCTCGTCAAGCGGTGCTTTGTGGCGGTTTTCATGCCCACTTGAGGTCTTGCCCATGTGGCCAGCTGCGGTCTATCATACCCCGCCTTCTGACCTTGCAGGCCTACCCGTTGTATGTTAAGGTTCGCTGTTTTAATCGTTTACCGGAAGGGTGCCTTGGTTCGCGCCGAAATCATAAAGATCAATACGGAGAATCCCGAACCGTCCCTCATCCGCTATGCGGCTGAACAAATCCGAGCTGGTCAAGTCTTGGGAATGCCCACCGACACGTTTTACGGCTTGGCAGCCGATCCCTTGAATCTTCGAGCCGTCGAACGGGTTTACGAAATCAAGTCCCGCTCACGCCACAAACCGCTTTCGCTCCTCATCGAAAGCACGGATCAGGCCGAAGATCTGGCTAAGCCCCTGCCCGAGGAGTTTTACCAACTTGCCCGCCGCTTCTGGCCCGGTCCCCTGACGATGATCGTGCGGGCTGCTTCCCGCTTGCCGCTCAAAGTGACCGCGAACACCGGCAATGTGGCGCTGCGAGTTCCAAGCGCTAAGATCCCTCTCGCCGTCGTGCGCGCTGCCGCATTGCCGATTACGGCGACTTCCGCCAATTTGAGCGGAGCTGCCGAATGTACCACTGCGGTCGAGGTGCGGGATCAGTTGCAAGAGCGAATTGCGATCATCGTGGATGGGGGTACTTCGCCGCGTGAAGTCGCTTCGACCATCGTGGACCTGACCGATAGTGACTCGCGCTGGAAGATCATTCGCGAGGGTGCCATTCCCAGTCAGGAGATTTCCGAGTTCTTCGCGCAGGGATGAAGCCGTCACCGGCAGCGAAACGTCCACCGCTCCGCTGGTTTTGCCAGGCGCTAATTCTGCTGGCGGGTTTGGTCGCCATTTCTGTGCTCCTCGTTTCCTTCAGCATCGTCCGCGATGCCGGCCTTCAACAACTCGAAAAAGCCGACGCCATTGTAGTGTTTGGCGCCGCGGAATACTCGGGAAGACCTTCTCCCGTTTATCGCGCCCGCCTTGACCATGCCTTCGATCTGTTTCGGCGTGGATTCGCACCCATGGTCATTACAACCGGAGGCGCGGGACAAGATCCCAGTTATAGCGAAGGAGGCGTAGGCCACGACTACCTCATGCGCCGCGGCATTCCCGAGGCCAGTCTCATCGCCGAGACGCAAGCCGCCGACACCGCGCAGTCCGCCCAGCGGGTTGCCGTTATCCTGAAGAGGAATGGAATGCGGAAATGCCTTGCCGTCAGCGATGCCTATCATGTGTTCCGCATTCAGAAACTGCTGGAACATGAAGGCATTGAGGTCTATCTTGCTCCCCGCCCTGACTCTCGCCCACATTCCCTCTGGCAGCGAATGTGGGCCGTCCTGCGTGAAGCCGCAAGCTACACTCTGTGGCGACTGGGAATCGAATGAAATGCTGATGGGTAATTTGTAATTTAATCTAGGAATTAGCAATCGGAGATTTACAAGTTTCTCCTACCACCCCATCCGCTCTCGCAAAGAAGTAATGTGGGCCACGTGATGCCGCCCGTGCCACGCATATAAGGCCAGCATTTGATCTAAGGTAATAAGACCCATTTCGGGATGGCGAAGCTTCTTGTTCCAATCGTCAACTTTGAACGATCGCAACAAATTCGTCCAGCGTTGGTGAAGGTATTCCAGCAAGGCAAGCGAAACCTGAATGGGCGTGGTCTTACTGTCCGACAATTGGGCCCAGCGATCCTCATAGTAAACCTTAATCGTAGGTTCCTCTTCCGTGAGGGCCCATTTGAAGCGAATGTAACTGTTCAGATGGCTATCCGGCACGTGATGCACTACCTGGCGCACGGTCCAGCCACCCTCGCGATAGGGTGTGTCCAATTGTCGTTCCGACAATCCTTGAACCGCAGCTTTTAGTTTTGCCGGCGCTTCTTCTACATCCCTGAGAAACTTTTGTCTTTCGGCATCGTTGGCTGGCGCCCGGCCGCTGAATTTTCCAATGGGGTAGCGGAAATCTGCGTCCATAAATCGCTCCTTGTGACCTGAGAAATAGATGTGCTCGGAAGTTAAGAAGCTGCGGAAAAACATCACGACCATCGGCAACGGACCTTCTCCGCTGCTCTTTTCGAGTCGTCTCCACAGTCGTCTTGAACCGGAACCCAAGCCCGACCCGAGAACCACCGTCCTTAGCTGGCGGACTTATTGTCTTGTTTTGGCAGAGCGCTGGAGACTTACTTGGTCAACGCCAGGATTCTGGCCGGGGCTTCCGACCCTCCTTCGAGCTTGCTGGGAGCAACGACCACCGTGGCCCCAAACTCAGGCGCCTGCGCAAGGTTGGCCACATTCTCGAGTTGGTACAAGCTGTGAGACAGCGCATACTTGTGAACGGGGAAATCCTCGGATGGTCCGAAATCGATGCTGAGCGTATCGATACCCAATCCGATTGCGGTTCGACCTTCAACCAAAAATCTTGCACTATCGATCGAGTAGCCGGGGAAGTGCATGGTCTGGTGAGCGTCGGCGTTGCGGTAATCCTTCACTGAATTCCAACGGGAATCCCATCCGGTATTCGCCATGATGACGGCGCCTTGGGGAATGTGCCCGTGGACCTGCTCCCAGTCGCCGATATCGTCGAGGCTCACGCGGTAGTCGGGATTACGGGCTGCTTTCGATTGCACATTCAGTATCACGAGCGGCGCTACCAGGCGTTCGGCCGGAATCTGATCTACAGTCCAGAGCCCGGGCACAAAGTGAGCCGGGGCATCGAGGTGTGTGCCGTAGCGTTCCGGCAATACAATCTGCCGGGCAAAATAACCGTCTCTATCTTTTGCCGCCATAATTGGTTTCCTGTATTGCCCGTGTCTGGCCGACTCGTATGTCGGTCGGGCGGCGTCGAACGAGTGTGTGAGGTCGACGACCACAAAACGTGTGTTTTGCTCCGGCGTACTCCGGTGTTGCGCGAACAGAAATATTGCGAGGGCCAAAACATAACCGATAACGAACGTCTTAATTTTCATTGCTTCACAAAATTCCAGCAGCTCAGCTAGATGGACCAGCCGGAAGTCCTGATGTAAATAGGTTACTAAGTTAAGATGCGTCGACACCTGTCGGGGTTCATCAGATTGTCACGCGCCACGATGGCAGAGCCCAACAAACCTCAGGTCATGACCTGAAGAGCAGAGGTAAAAAAAAGTTCAGAATTCAATTTTCGAAGCAGAACACCGCCAATTTCACCACCGTGTGCGACTAACAAGAAAAGCGATCAAGGCTGCGAAAAAAGTTCCGAGAAGATTCACTGTGTCATTATTCAAGGCTCCGCGGCGCTCCACGAGTGCCCCCAAAACGCTGTCTAGCAGCATGCCGATGAAGCCGGCACAACTCACCAATAAAAATGCGGAGTGTGAAATCATTTTCACCAGCACACAACATCCCGCTACTAACAATGACGCGGCTGCGCCGGCAAGCGTGCCGGGAATCGTAATTCCTCCATTGGTGCCTGCGGGTACCAGCTCGAGTGTGGTGATCAGGCGCGCTTGTCCGCTGGTTGCTTGTCCGATTTCGCTGGAAGAGGTGTCCGCCGCAGCCTCGGCCAGCGCGGCGGCGCCGGCAATCAGAAAGACGGGATCCGTCGAGAACCCGAACAGCACGCTGGCAAGTGCTGCGACCCCCACATTCGCCACTATCTGAGAAGCGCTGCGCCCCTCGCGACCTTCTGCGGTCCCCAGTTCCTGCTTACGCGAGTAGCCCATGCGAGTTGTGCCGACTGCAATGACGAACACCGAAACAAGTGCCAAGAAAGGTCCCGGCCCGGCACTCAGGTAGATGGCGAAACTGGCGACCGCTCCCGCCAGAGCTCCTGAACTCGTTACCCCTTTGAGGAGCCATGCTATGACTGTGAAAACCAGAGTCACCAGGGCAGCTTGCCAGGTCGTGTGTCGGAGGGCGGCCGCTTCGAGGGCTTCCCTGTTCGGATGTAACTCACTCGTTATCAACAACATGGGAAAACTCTTCGAGAGTATAAACATGGTTCCGACCACATGATCTTGTGGTCGGTACCGCCCTAACCCACTCAGTCGTGCTTTCAGCTCGGATTACCCCCTGCACAAACGCGCATCAAAAATAGGTTTGTAGGTTAAACTCTACCGCGGCGTTCATCTGGCGCCGATTGCTTGCGGGGTGAAACTATGGCGTCCTCCGTCTGGTCTGGCTATCTTACGTTCGGATTGATCTCCATGCCGGTGCGCCTGTTTTCCGGCGCACGCAGCTCCAGCATTTCCTTCAACATGCTCCATCGCGATGACCTTAGCCGGGTCAAGCAGCAACTGTACTGCCCGGTGGATAACCGTGTCATCGGCCGCGACGAGATAGTGAAGGGCTACGAGTACCGCAAGGACGAATACGTGGTCGTCGAGCCCGACGAGATCAAGAAGATCGAGCCTAAGACAGCCAAGACTATGGAAATCCTGGAGTTCGTAAAGTCCAGCGACGTCGACCCTGTCTACTTCGAGTCCTCCTACTACATGATGCCCGAGGAAGCCGGCCGCAGGCCGTATGCCTTGCTCAGCAAGGCACTGGAAGAGAGCGAATATGTTGCTATCGCCAAATTGACTATGCACAACCGCGAGTACACGGTCTTTTTGCGGCCCAAACAAGGCGGCCTGATGCTGCACACCATGTATTACGCCGAAGAGGTGCGCGAACTTGAAGGATTCGGCCGCCCCGATGTCGAGCTGAAGGAGGCAGAAGTTAAAGTTGCCCACCAGCTGATCGAGGCGCTCGCCGGTCCCTTTGATCCTGAGAAATATCATGACGATTTCCAGGAGAACCTGAAAAAACTGATTCAAGCCAAACTGGAGGGCCAGGAGCTCAAACCGGTAGAGAAACCCAAGAAGCTCGCACCGGTGGTCGATCTGATGGCCGCGTTGAAACAGAGCCTCGCTGAAATGGAAGGTAAGAAGAAGCCCGCCGCCAGCGCCACGCGCACCCAGGAACCAGCGCCTGAACCCAAGCCCGGGCGCCGCAAGCAGGCCTAAGGTCGAGCATGTTCATTCCAAATTCAGCATTCAGTCATCTGCGGCCGGAGCTGTCTTGCTCGAACTCTCGTCCTAGTCTTCTCGCCTCGAGTCGCTACTAGTTTGGCTCGACTCGGCTTGCCGCATACCCGGTGGAGAATGCCGGTATGCGGGGTATGGGGGGTGCGGTCGCTGGCGCATTCTGTCATTCACGTTTAGAATAAAAATTCTTTCTAATGTACTGTGGACTCGAGGTCTTGTCCCGCTCACGGATGAAGCGCCGCGCCTATCGGGCTGCGGTCGTCCTGATGGTGCTGGCTCTGGTGCTTTGGACCGGTTGCGGTGACGTTTTTCGTCCTGTTGCGAATCCCATTCCCGGTCCAACCACCGATCCGCGCAACTTCCACATAGCTATCGTGGTTAGCCAGAATGCTGTCGGGAACCCCGGCTCGGGGATGCAGATTGACGTTTCCGGCGACAGCAACGTCGGCGTTGTCAATGCCGGTCAGCAACCGCTGTATGCCGCCCTGCTGCCCCAGAGCAATCGCGTTTTCGTATCCAATAGCGATGGCACGGTCACCTCGTTCGATCCTGCCGGGACCACCGGTTCCATTGGGGCTCCGAGCACCATCAGCCTTCCGACAGGCCTGGTACCCGGCTTCCTCTTTTCCACGGAGATCGGCACCATGTATGCGGCGACGACGGGAACCACTGCAACCTGTACCGCTCCCACCCCCGGCGTTGTGCTCGCGATTAACTCCACTACTCTAGTCGTCGATAACATAATCTGCGTCGGCTCAAACCCCAAAGTCTTAACCGAAACCCCCGACGGCCGGAAGGTCTATTCGGTCAATAGCGACGGCACCGTATCCAGCATTAATACGGTGGATAAGTCCGTGAACCCGCCCGTCACTGCGCCATCGCTGACGTCGCCCGTGTCGGCGGTTGCGAGCGTCGACAGCTCGGAGGTGTTCGTTCTCGACGCCACCGGAGTCGTCTGGATTATCAACACCTTCACCGATCAGGTTACGGTTCCCTCAAATCAGGCCGCCTCGCCAGCGAATTCTCTGGCGCTCGACCGCACGCACAATCGCTTGTACGTGACCGGCACCGGGAGCACCCCAACGCTGAGGATTCTCGATGCCAGCACCCCGGCGTTGTCTTCCGTAACCACCGCCCCCGTGACCTTGCCGCCGCTCACGACTCCTGTGATGACAACCTTTCTTCCTGATGGAACTCGCGCTTACGTATTGAGTTTCATCACCGCGGCCGATTCGCCCGTCGTGACCGTAATCAACACAACCAACAACGCCGTCGTCAGCACGATCAATCTGCCCCCTGCGACTGCGAATCCGGCTGCCGTCGCGGCCTGCCGGTCTCCGCTCGTGCACCCGTTCTCGATGGCGTCTGCCGGAAACAACTCCCGCCTCTACGTGGCGAACTGTTTTGCCGCCAACACCAGCATCATTGATGCCTCAACGAACACGCTGGTGCTTACCATGAACTCCCCCACCAGTGCCTACCCAATCGTGGCCGGCACAGCTTTTCCCCCGCCTCAGAATCCGGTGTTCGTGGTCGCGGGCCCCTAAGGTCCCCTCATCCCGACTGCCTTAACTAAGATCTCA
>JBPYDQ010000368.1:0-7785 GCA_051986135.1 Terriglobales bacterium
GTTCGATGTTCCAACCTCGATTGTTTAAATTACGCTGCGGCGGCGGTCTCTATGTGGTTTCGGGATCGCCTAAGGTCAGCAACAGTACGATTGCTGCGAATGGTGCGTCTCCGAGCGGCGGGAACACGATGACGGCGGCCTGCAACCTGAGCAGCGATAGCGCGCGTAATTCGCAAACAGCGGCGATCTGAAAAACAGGCCTCGTGCTCGGGGCCCCTGCAAACAACGGTGGACCGACACAGACCACAGCGCTTGATGCGGGGAACCCGCATGGAACGATAACCAGGGCTATCTGCTGAAGACCGACCAGCGACGCCGCAACCGGCCTCGATACGGAAGACACGGGCAGCTGCCACATGGGCCTACGAAACTCAAAATATCCGCTAGCGTGGACGCTGCATTTTGAGTTAGTCGACCGCCGTTTGTCATGAACAGCGCCGGATGTTGCCGGAGCGGAATGATTGAAGACTGGACAGCCCGGATTGGGCAACTCGTTCTCGTTCGAACGGCGGCGCCAGTTGCATAAAATCAACCTTGGCTAGCGCCTTAGCGTTTTCCTGTTCGTAGGTGAGATGGAACCCCATCGCCGGTAAAGGTACTCTCACTGACAATCATTCCTGCTGCGATAATTCGACTAGCGCCTCTATGTTGCGCACTACGACACCTTCACGGCGTGTGCTCACTATGCCCCGAAGCTCCCATTGGCAGAGCAATCGGCTCACGGTAAACAGAGTTGTCCCCGTCAGTTGGGCTAGTTCTTCGCGAGAAAGACTGATCTCCACCTGTCCCTTCGTCCGTTTACCAATCTGACCAACAAGGCGGAGGATCTCACTGCTTAAGCGGGCCGAGACCTTCTCGGTAGAAATTTCTCGGAAGCGCGCGTCTATCTCCTGTAAGCGGATCTCGAGAATCCGTATGAGATTTCGCCGGAGTATGGGGTAGCGCTCAGCCAGAGTTTCGAAAGTAGAAGCTTCCCAGAGCAAGGCCGTGCAGTTCTCGAGTGCCTTCACACTGGCACAGTGCTCACCGCGGGTGCACATTCCCAGTGCCCCCACCGACTCGCCCTCTCCATTTAATCGCAGGATTACTTCACCGCCGTTCTGACCAGACTGAGTAACTTTCACAGTTCCGGAGGTAAGCAATAGGGTGTGACGGATGGGGTCGCCCGCCAAAAAAATCACCTGACGTCGCGAAAAATGGCGTTCGTGCGCGCAGACCAGAATGGCCGTGCAGTCCGTTGCCGAAATATCCAAGAACATCGGATACCGCTGTACAAGCGCGATTTTATCGTTCGATACGACTGGGCTGCTCAATCTGTTTGCTCCGAGGCGTGATCCGATCGCTAATGGCTGATGCACGTGCATGGACTTGCCACCCCATATAGAAAAACGCAGACGGGCCGAAACTACCAGTGGCAACGCCGGAAAAGAAAACCTTTACATTCGTTGCATTGCGGTTACAGCTGCGATCCCGCAAGTCGGCGATGCCCAGTAATGACAGAAGAGAGCGCCTCAAGCTGAGCAACACGATTAGTACGTGCGCCAAATGCGATCGTTCGGCAAGATGGTTGAGCGTACCCACTCCTTAAACGGAGAATTTCGGTGAGGCGACTACGCCTCGCTTCCCCCTCTACACTAAACTTCGAGTAAACACCGGCGTGAGTCCTGAGAATGCGCGGCCCGATCCTACCGAGCGCTCTCTGAGCGCCCGAATTGGCTAAAATGATTGCCGACAATTTTGGGCGAACTCCCAGAATATTGGGAACTCGCTAAAGCCGATTCAAATTTATCGGGGGAGATTTCTCGCTGACAGGAAACATCCAAAGGGCTCGGCCATTTCCCTAAAGATGCGTCTACACATCCGGGCTACATAAAAAACTGCGTTATCATCGTAAGTAGCTGGAATATACTACGTGTCATTGTTTTTTACAACATTTATCAAAAAATTGAATTCGGCTTCGAAATCGACCATCCTTTCGTTTGGGCATCGGCTCGACCATGGACAAAAGGAATCATCCATGACATTTGACGTAAATCGTCGCGAATTCCTGAAGATTGCCGCGGGTGCCGGCGCCGCCTTGGCGATGCCAGCTCCAGGACATGGTGCTGTGTCCGCCAAAATGATTGGCATTCAAGTGGGAGCAGTTTCGTTTGTCGACGAAGGGACTGAACGAGTCCTGGATGTGCTTCAGGAGCGTGCCTGCGTGAATACCCTGTTCCTCGCGGTATTCACCTACGGGCGAGGTATCGCCGGAAGACAGATTCCGGGCCAGCCGCTGCCCGATCACGGCAAGCAGGAGTACGACCTCAATTTTCACGGCGGGAATTTCGCCACACCTCATTCCGAGTACTACAAAAATACGGTTCTCAGGGAGACGCGCGCCCCTGACCACGGCGACCTAGACATCCTGGCCGAAGTGGTGCCAGCCGCCAGAAGGCGCGGCATGAAGGTCGTCTGCTGGCTGGAGGACGTGTTTCGCACCGACTTGCCGAACATCGAGAAGCTGCAAGAGCGGGATCTGTACGGACGGAATGCCGAGACGCTGTGCGTGAATAATCCGGACTATCGCAATTTCCTGACCGGTCTGGTCGAGGACTATGCCCGTTCCTATGAGATCGACGGCATTATGTGGGGGTCGGAACGGCAGGGTGCGCTTT
Organism: Terriglobales bacterium; assembly: GCA_051986135.1. Taxonomy (GTDB): domain Bacteria; phylum Acidobacteriota; class Terriglobia; order Terriglobales; family Acidobacteriaceae; genus Gp1-AA122. Next base: position 2,658 of record JBPYDQ010000368.1, read on the forward strand.
CGGACGGCCTGGGAGCAACGCATGACGTACCGCCAGTCGATCCGGGCAATGTGACCTGCTTTTGTGAGTTTTGCCAAAGCAAAGCGAAAGCGCGGGGCATCAATGGGAATCGCGCCAAGCAGGGATTTCTGGAGTTGGAGAAATTCGTCCGCTCGACGCGCAGTGGCAAACGCCCCGTGGACGGTTATTACGTTCAATTCTGGCGGCTGCTATTGCGGTATCCCGAACTAGCCGCCTGGGAAATGCTCTGGACCGACAGCCTTCGTGAGACCTATGCGGCGATCTACAAAACGGTAAAGAAAGCCAAGCCGACGGTGCCCGTAGGGTGGCACATCTGGCACAACAATTCGTTCAACCCGATCTATCGCGCCGAACAGGATCTTCGTGAGCTCTCGGGTTATTCGGATTTTATAAAGGTGGTTATGTACAACAATTGCGGCGGCGAGCGGATGGCGCTTTATGCGGACAATATCGGCTCAACACTTTATGCCGACCTCTCAAAGCAGGCTCTTCTGGATTTTAACTATGCAGTGATGGGATTCAAGGAAGGCGGATACGATCAGATTCCGCATAAAGGGCTTTCGTCTGATTACGTCTACCGCGAGACGAGACGCGCTTTGGAGGGTGTTGCCGGGACGAAAACTTTGATTTTGCCGGGCATTGATATTGATATACCGACAGAGCCGGTTAACAGCAAATGTACGCCGGAAAGAGTTAAAGAAGCAGTGCTGGCGGCGTTCCGCGCTGGCGCGCCGGGTGTGATTCTGTCCCGGAAGTATTCCGAGATGCGGCTCTCTGACCTTAGTGGTGCTGGAGATGCAATTCGTGAGTTGAAACTATCCGGTTGAAATATTCCGTGACGACCGCTTCTCAGGATCTGCGAAGTGTTTCTGATGCCGGTCGGGCGGATGCTGCAGAGTTGCGCCTCGCCAAGACTCCTTCCCGCCATGAAATCAACAGTTTGCACAACCTCCCTCAATCCGTCCACACGCGGTTCTGCCGGCGCTGAGCCAAGGTTTCGAGCTGCAGGTCAACGTCTTTACGGATTTTCGAGAGGCACAATCGCCCAGGGTATAAATGTTGCGATGCCGTGCTTTGTCCTGGAGCGCGGTCGCCGAAAGCAGCGCATTCAGGTTGAGTTCCACTGAATCCCTGCGAGCGACTGTTGCTTTCGCTTCTGCACTCTCTCAGCACCGCTGGTTACTGCGGGTTGTCAACGACACCAGCGAGGCTAGTTGGTCTCTGTTAACTTTGATGATCCGGAAAGCCGCGCGCAGGTTGAAGGTTGAAGCACGGTTGCGCCAGATGTAATCGAACACAGCAGAAAAGAGGATCCACGCCGGCCCCGGAAGAACCAATAGGGGCCCCCCGGTCTGCCTAGGGTTGAACACCGTAGCCTGTTTTCGCTCCTTGCATTCCGAGTTACAAAATTCAGTGCTGGAGAAAACGGCCCTCACATCCTGTTAGTGACTTGGAGACGGAAAACGCTCCTCCTCCGCTTGCTTTGCGATACCGTCGAGATCTCCCGCTTTTTGCCGATCCCTAAACCCTCCTCAAAAGTAGGACCAGCGACAGGTAGACCGTAGCGAACTCCCTGTAAGTCGCGAATTTCATGCTTGCAATCGCACTGCCGCCGAGAGTTTCGGCTCAAACCGTTTATTGGGCATGTGATGAACTAAACGATTGTGGATTTGGGCTTCCCGTTCCGTACCTCGAGAGACTCGCATGCTCACCACTGTGACAACAGCGCCGAGTCTTCGAGGCTGCAAATCTTCCAAGAATGGAATCTGCTGATGCCGGCAATTCCGGAACTGCGGATTTGCGTCCCAGTGCAACGTTATCGACATCGCTGATCGCCACATTTGGCTCTTGACTCCGCGCGATATTTAACATACATACTGGTCGGTATGTTTGTTCGCGAACACCTAAAAGGAAGAAAGAGGAGGTCACGCGATGCGGAGCGCACGCGCGAGCTCCTGCTGCAGGCGGCCTTCCGGGAGGTTCACAAATCGGGTTTCCAGAGTACCGGCCTGGACACAATCCTGGCCGCCACCGGGGTCACCAAGGGAGCACTTTACTATCATTTCGACAGCAAGAAAGCCTTGGGATATGCCATAGTCGAAGAGGTCATCGCAGCGTCCCTCCGAGACAAGTGGTTGCGTCCTTTCCGCAGCGGCGCCGACCCCATCGACACTTTGATCAGTATTGTCCAGGCGACATCACTTCGGCCCGAAGTGGTGCGCGCCGGCTGCCCTCTGAACAATCTGGCTCAGGAGATGTCTCAGCGGGACGAACGTTTCCGCAAGCACTTGGCGAAGGTGTTCCATGACTGGCAGGAAGGCACAGCCACGGCTTTGCGGAGGGGGCAGTCGGAAGGTACGGTCCGCCGCGACCTGGATGCGTGCGAGACTGCCAGCTTTCTGATCGCAATGTACGAGGGCTACGTCATGTTGGCCAAAAATGCCCAAGATGTGAACGTGTGGAAAGTGGGGATCAGAAATATCGTCGGGTGGCTCGAGTCTCTTCGCGCGCCCAACAAGCGCACAGACTGAGTCAGGCGTGAAGAGTCAGGTGGCAGTTGAAGGCGGTTATTACATACCGACCGGTTCGTATGTTTTGCATTTGTGCAAAGTAAACCTTCTAGAAACGACATTTGACCAGGAGGGATCGATGAACCGAAGGAAATTCAAAGTGTTGGCTTCTTTGAATTTCCCGCGCTGATTCTCGCACTGAGTGGGATACCCCAAGGTCGAACACAGGATGCGAAGACACAGTATCCGAACATGGCCCGATTCGATCGATATTTCTTGTGGATCCTGCTGACGACCACGCCTCTTGGCCTGGACCGTTGATTCATAAGATGTGCCTCGAATGTTTGTAGAGAGGATAAATCTTTCCTGTATTGGCATTGCCGAAGTTGATATCAACGTATGGTGGAAACAAAGCGAACGAGCTGGCCCATGCGGCAGCATAGCGCAAGCCATAACCATATGGAGAAACAGATGAACTCACATCGATTCGCCGCGGTTGCTGTCCTGGTATTCGCCTTCAGCATGGTTTTTGAAGCACGAGAAATGCGGTCGCAAGAGGCCAAAACCAAGTATCCGCAAATGGCGCCGGTTGAAGAGTACCTAATGACGGACCGGAATGCCGAGATTGCCTTGGCGCGAAGCGCCGCCCCGGAACCCATCTCGCACGACGCGACGGTCTTGGTTTTAGGACGTCACGGCTACGAGACAGCTGTCGAAGGTGAGAATGGATTTGTATGTGCGGTGGAGCGTGGATGGATGTCCCCCGCCGATGCCCCGGAGTTTTGGAACCCCAAAATTCGGGGTCCGATCTGCTTCAATCCCCCGGCCGCGCGATCCGTTTTGCCAACCACTTACAAGAGGACAGAGATGGTTTTGGCGGGGAGAACACAAGCTGAGATTATCGACGGCAACAAGGCAGCATTCAAAAGGGGTGAACTGCCAGTGCTTGAATCCGGTGCCATGAGTTACATGATGTCGAAGGAAGCGTACCTGACCGATGCTGATGACCACAACGTGGCCCACTTGATGTTTTATACCCCTCCGCTGGATGGCAAGGTTTGGGGTGCCGATTTGCCGAAATCACCGGTGATGCTGAATCCACAGTTCAAAGGCGCACAACCAATAGACGTGTTTATTGTTCCCGTGGGCAGGTGGTCAGACGGAACACCTGCCCCGGTTATGTAGGGATGTTTCATCGAGAAATGGAGCAATATCAGTCTCACATCTACTCTCAGCAGGCGGAAGGGAGAGATCAATGCATTGCGGTCAATCATGAGCGCTGGCGCGATGCAGGATCAAAGGAGGTTGCACCCGGAATGTTTGTTCAACAAGCTGTCCTGGGCAACGCGGTCGTCGCCGCAGGCGCAGACCAGGGAAACACGACTGCCACCATCGAAATGGGACCTGATTACGTTCTCGGCAATGCCGGAGAAAAGCAGTTGGGCGAACCACTCCACGCGGTGTTCCCCCGAAGGAACGCAGCCAAGTTGTTTGGAAGCCCGCATCAATCGGAGATCTTTACACAACGACAATCTCCCCGAATTGCGTTCAAGGTAAAGGGCCCAATGATCTTCGTAGATCCCGCCTTTGCAGGTTGCATTCGAGATGAGGTTATGACAGCTGCGGAGGTGATGAACTCTTTCCCCATCGTTGATGCTGGGATAGACGCCTCCCTTCAGCCAGTCTGCAACCAGAATCCGCAAATAGTTTTAGAGCCGGCTCTAGATCGGTTGCGACAAATTGCGCTGCGACGTCAAGAGATCGCTCAAAGAATCGTCATCATAAAGCGCACCATTAAAGGCGTTGCGCACTTATATGGCCGCGAGTTGCAGTGTAGGCCAGAGGATGGAGCTACCCCCGAGTGTAGACGCGGAATCACGAACACCTGTCGTGTTGTGCTAAATCGGGCTGACACGCCCCTGAGCACCCGCGAAGTTTACGCCATCCTTCAGGGAGAGTTCCCCGGCCTCTTCCGCCAACCAGGAAATCATTATGCCTCGCTCGTCACTATCCTTAATTGATTGGTGAAATATGGAGAAGCTTACACATTTCTTCGCGACAAAAGCAGATTCTGGCACCGACACCAGTCGGCTGATTACCGATCGGTTGGACCGTCCGGCACCTAGAATCGCTGGTAGTGAGATCAACAACCGAGGACGGTTGGCAACACCAGGCAGGACCTTGTTACCAGGGGAAATGTTCGTAGATGATGAGACTCACGCAAAGAACAGCCGTGCAAGCGAAGTTGCGCGAATGGCAATCAAGGCAAAAGGCAGGGTTCTTTTTGTGGACCCGATCGATGTGGTTGTGGCCAGGGCTCAGGGGAACTATGTCGCTCTGGTGCACAAATCCGGATCCTATTTTGTGAGGGAAACGATGGCCACCGCTGAACAGAAATTGACACCGCTCGGATTCGCGAGAATCCATCGGTCCATTCTTGTGAACACAACTCTAGTCAAAGACCTGCGACGTGATAAAACGGGGACCTATGTGCTGCGTACAACTGATGGCAGTGAGCATCCGGTGAGCCGCACCTACAAGGATAATCTGAAGCTGATCGCGAGGTCGTGGCTGGGCGTCGAGCCGGTGTGAACACC
>JBPYDQ010000369.1:0-12073 GCA_051986135.1 Terriglobales bacterium
GCTCTCACTCTGCCGTTGGGATCTTTCAGTTGGGCCCTGGGCTCGGTTCTGTCCAAGCGATGGGAATCTGGGGCCGACCGGCTGGTAGGAACGGCATGGCAGATGACATTTGCCGGTGTGGCGAACTTGTTGGTCTGCGCGGTCCATCGTGACTTTTTGCGGGTGGTATGGACCGCACGCGGGATTGGCGCGGTTGCATACCTGATCGTATGCGGTTCGTGGATCGGTTATACGGCATACATCTGGCTCTTGGGGCACGTGCCAACCTCGAAAGTTTCCACTTATGCTTATGTGAATCCGGTGGTGGCGGTATTGCTGGGGTGGATCGTTGAGCGCGAAGTCGTAGATCGCTTCATCCTGGCAGGCAGTGCGATCGTTGTCATTTCTGTGATTCTGGTGACTAGTGCGAAGGTCAGGCCAGCCAGGGCTGTTCGGGAAACGTCTCAGCTGGAGATGGCCAGCGATTAACGGGCTGCGGTCATTCGAATTTGAGCTTTAGGTACTCCCCTTGCGTCTTCCGCTCGAGGTCATTAAATCCGCTCAAAAGCTGATAGTGCAAGCATAGACGGGCAAGCACAGACCGCGGCCGGAAGAACCGCATTCGCGCGTCGGAAATCCCTGTCTGAACCGAGGTCCATCATGAGGAGCGCTGGGCAATTGAGGATCGACTTCGCGACTGCCGCGCGCGACCTGACCGCCAGCTAGCGGACGGGAAGAAATAGTCGAGGAGGTTATCGAGATGCAAGCGTCCCGCCGACCAAGGGGAGGGCGGGACGCCTGCGTCTTCGACTTCACTCGCTGAGACCAGCGCCGCAAGTGGCGCTGCTCGTAGATTACGCGCCTTCGGGGGAATGAAGAACGCGGAATGTATTGCCTCCTCTAGACCAGACCAGCACCAGGGCATCTTTTCCGTTGGGAATGCCACCCAGTTGCTGTTGGACATCGGCGGCGGACTGCACCGGATGACGGTTCACCTCAACGATGATGTCACCACTGCGCAGGCCGGCATCGTCGGCTGAACTGCCCGGCTGCACGCGCTCGATTACGGCACCCTTCACATCGGAAGGCGCCTGGATCTGCTCACGCACATCGGGAGTAAGGTCGGCGAGTCCCAGACCCCAGCGCGGCTTGCCTTGCGCGTTGCTGGCAGTTTCGTCGGCGTTGCGGGCACCCATCGCTTGCACGGTCACGGGTACCTCCACCTTTCTCCCGTCGCGAAGCACTTCGAGCTTGATGGTATTGCCGGGTCGTTTTTGGCCGACTTCGACTTGCAGGTCGCCGGCGCCAGTGACTTTCTCGCCGTCTATGGCGCGAATGACGTCGCCAACCTTCAGGCCAGCCTTCGCGGCCGGTGAATCGGCTTCCACCTGGTCGACAACCGCTCCGCTGCTGTCAGGAACATGGAAAAATTGAGCGTTTTCGGGGCTCACATCGGTGATGCTGATTCCCATGTAGCCGTGGGTTACTTTGCCGTCACGAATAAGGGTGTCTACGGTGGGGCGCACCACTTGTGATGGAATGGCGAAGCCCATGCCCGAGAAGGAGCCCGAGGGTGAGATCAGGAAGGTGTTGATGCCGACCAACTCGCCATGAGCGTTAACCAGCGCTCCGCCAGAGTTGCCCTGGTTGATAGCTGCATCGGTCTGGATGTATTCGCCGGGTTTGCGGCGATCTTCCGGGTCAGGATTGGGACGGTTCAGTGCGCTGACGATTCCCCGCGTAACTGTAAAGCGAAGGCCAAACGGGTTGCCAAAGGCAAGAACTGTCTGCCCGGGATGCAGGGCTTTGGAGTCGCCCCAGGGAACATTGGGGAGATTGCTGCCGTTGACCTTGATTACCGCCAGGTCGGTGAGCGGATCGACGCCAATCAGTTTGGCAGACAGCACCCGGCGATCGCTCATGGTGACGCGCATCTCGACTGCGCCGTCCACTACGTGATTGTTGGTCACAATGTATCCATCGGGCGAGATCAGCACGCCGCTGCCGATGCCATGCTCGATCTGCGGCTCAGGACGCGTGTTGTGCCCGAAGCCAGGTCCGAAGAACTGCTGCATATCATCCGGCATTTGCTCCATACCCGTCGGCGTGGCCTTTGCGCGGGAGGTTACAGCGACGTTGACCACCGCGGGAGTGACCCGGGCCGCTAGAGTCTCCATCGCGTGATCTAACGAGAGCAGCGCTCCGACACTGTTGTCATCGAGCGGGGTGGCCGTGGGGGCCACACTCGGCGATTTGGCAAAAGCCGGTTTCGTCGCCTCGTAGGTTAGTACGGAAGCCGATAGCGCGAGCGCCATGGCCGGTGCAATCAGGCGACGCCCACGAAGCGACTTCCGAATGTTCTCTGTCCAGTGGTTCATGAAAGTTTTCCTCCTTGAAAAACTGCAACTAATTATTTAGTAATTAAACTCAAAAAAATTTTTCCCGCCTGCGATCAGATTGACTTCGACACAGCTGCCTCCTGAACCGACGGTTGGGCCGGGTGGAACACGGTAAGGCGCCACACGGATAACGTCCAAATCACACGTCCAGTCGGATCCACTGTTCCGTCGCGCATTACGACCAGCAGGCTGCCGGCCGACACCATCGCCGGGCGGGCGTGCCGCAAACTAGCTCGCAACAATTTTGGCTGCTGGTCTCGACGGAGGGGAAGGCTTGCCGATAAAACCTGCGCCGGCTGCCGCCGCTTTCTTCGGCCGGCAACCGAGTTCGCTTGCCGCAGATTGTGTCGTACTCCGCTGAATTCTTCCCGCAGCGTTACGGGGACGACACGATAAGCGCCCAGATCGCGAGCCTCGACTGGGACCGCGCGCGATGCCTCCCGATAAGAAACGCTGTCCTGGAATGCAATCAATCGAGGTGAATGAAGCACACCCACCAGACAGGCCCCGGCTAATGCTGAAACTGCGGCTAAGGCAGCCTTCGAGACGCGGGTGGCGCGGGGGCGGCTCGAGTTCATGATCTGACTGATGCGCAGGGATATATCATGAACATGGTGGACGGCCGCTTGCGCCAGCGCTACACTCCGCCGAAACAAACTCTTTTCTGCAACATCCAGCAGACAACGGGCATAAGCATTGGCATTATTCGTAGCCGCCAGAACCATGTCATCGCAGGCCATTTCTCTATCGAGCGCTAGCTGACGATCCAGCCACCAGAGTGCCGGGTGAAAGAAGAACAGGGCGCTCAATACCTTCTGAAACAAGTTAGTCCAGTCGTCCCAGCGACGTAAGTGCGCAAGCTCGTGAAGCAAAACCGAGGACAGCTCTGCCGAGGAGAGCTCGCTCAGCGTCCACTTCGGGAGGATGATGGCGGGCTTAAAGTAACCGACCGCCATCGGGACTCGCGCACTCGAAGACTCGAGCAGCGATAACGGACGTTTAGGACCGAAGTTCTTGAGGGTCTCGACCACGCTGCCGTCCAGAGTGGCAATATCGAGGGGAGTGCATTCCCTCCTTATGCGGCGAATACGTCGCAGCCCAAACGCAACTCGTAGAAGCGCCACTCCAGCAATGACACCCCAGGCGACCAGGATGGCAAAGGTCCATCCCTCGGAAAGGATGATCGGAGCAAGGTGTTGCTGGGATGCAGCAGAGCCACTCGCGCCGAACATGTCAGCCAAGAAGAGTGCCGGAATAGCCACCAGCACCGAGGACCATACCGCAACACGGGTGCCGGCATTCGTGCGAGGCAAGAAGCGAAGCAGAGTCCAAGCCAAAATGGTCAACACCAAACCGGCGACGACGGAGTTGAGCATCCGTTCGGCGGCGATTCGGGCAATCGTATCGAAAGCGACCATCAACTATCTGCTTCCTTCCAGTAACTGACGCAAACGAGTGAGTTCCTCCTGGTCAACGCCTCGATCTTCGAGAATATTGAGGACGAGCATCTCGTCAGAATTCGCGAAAAAACGGCTCACCAGGTGACGAATTTCCGAGCGGGTAGCTTCCTTGCGGCCAAGCAGCGGTGCGTAAACATGGGCGCGGCCGTCCTTAACGTGCTCCACGTAACCCTTTTTCTCCAGAATACGGGTAGTGGTCAGGACGGAGTTGTAAGCCAAAGCGGGCTTGCTCGACAGAGCATCCAGCACCTGCTGGACCGTACACGGACCTTTTTCCCACAGGACTTCCATCAGTCGCAGCTCAGCTTCGGTTAATATGACCGATTTTCGGGGGGGCAACCGAGTCCTCCTTGTCCCTCTTAATATTTGACGATCCTAACCGAATTTCGTCAACTAAATATTTAGTTGCCCTTTACTGTCAATTGGTTGTTCACTCGAGTCGCCAGAGTTGGGGCGAAGATCCGGCGAAAACGGTCTCGGCGACAAACCGTCCCAAGGTGTGTCCCGCGGATGGAACATCTCACCCTTGTGAGGCTCATTCAGTAACCGATTCGGGAGCTTAGCGGGTTCCACTCACGTACGTGAGGGCGGCGAAGTTGTCGCCGCGGTTCTGCGTATTCGGACGAGTACTCCTCCGACAGCGACTGCCAAAGCGTCGGAACATTGCAACGCCAGCAGCCACGTATCGCCGGTCCTGACCAGCCATACCAAAGATGCTGTGATACCCAATACGCCAAGGACGAGAGCCAGGGTCACTGTGGCAGCCATCTCCCTTCGCTTGGTTGCCGACGCAACGAGACAGCCAATGAATAGGGACACGATAAGATGAGTGATCCACATTCCGCCCGTCGCCCACAACATGTAAATCTGCAAATGGGTTGACCAGTACGCCAAATATCTGTCGGTGACCACTCGAAGGAGCTTGTCGGGCAAACCATGAACAAAACGGTGAAGTAAGAATCCTCCTATAACGGCGGCTGTGGTCGACCAGGGAGCGGTACCGAATCCGGCGGCGACCAGATGTGGGATGGTCTTCAGCGTTTGTCGCCAATACCAAAGCCGGGCGGCGGTCTTACGCGTTTTCAACGCGAGCGGAGAGAATTCCTCCAACAGATCACCCAGAATCGTCTCTCCTTCTTCGCCAGGGCTGAATACACGGATTAGCCAGACGGCGAAGCGAGGCGGCTGAACAGGATTTCCAGACCTCATGAGTAGCTCCGGATGAAGTCGAGCCCTTCGCTCATTCTCTTGAGAGCGCCTTGCGTATGGTTTACTGCCGCGAGGCCCTTCGCGGTCATGTGGAAGAATCGTTTCGAACGTCCACCCCGCTCCGGAGTAGGTTCTGCGCGGTGCGATCTAACGTACCCTTTCGTCTCCAAACGATTGAGGGTGGCGTAGACAGCGCCGATGGATACCTCGCGACCAGTGCGGAATTCGATCTCTTGCCGCACCGTGACTCCATAGGCCCGGTCTTCCAGCCGCAAAAGCGCCAAGACGATGAGGTGCTCGAATTCGCCAAGATAATCTTGCCCAGACATTTTCTATACAATATAGATCAAATGAGTGGGTGGTGGAATGCTTTAGAAAAAAAAGGCTGATGGCCCCGGATATGCCAGGCGATGTGGAGAGCTAGAAATCGAAGAGCTTCGAAAGCGATTAGCCTAGATTCGTTTCTGCAATTCAGACACTGCGGATGAGGACAGCCGCAAGTCCCTGCCCGGGGCCTTTTAAACTACCCTATCAGCCTCCGCACACCTACTCAGGAGTGTCGGTAGCAAATTAAAATGTCCGCTAATTCAACCGGACATTTGATGTGCTAACGACACACACCTACTCAGGAGTTGACAAACGCGACCGCGTCGCGCATAATCCACGGACCTTGTATGTTCGGACAGCGATTTAGCTTCGCCTTTTATTACCGCTACTGGCGAGTAGCGGCGCGGGCGAGGCGTGCATACGCGATGCAACCTTAGGCAGACGCAAAGTTCACATCCCGCAGCCGCGACTCAAGCGAGTCGCGGTTTTTGTTTTTTGGCATCCGGAATCGACTATGGCCAAGTACGGAACATATGCAAGAAACAACAGAGAAACAACGGAGTAAAGCCATGATCATTAACATGAATGAGGGAGCAACGGAACAGGAGATCCAACACGTGATCGAGCGGGTAAGAGAGGCGGGTTTCCAGGCGCACGTGACGCGGGGCACGGAACGCTGCATTGTCGCGGCGGTAGGCAGTGGAGGCAGGCGGCATGAATTGGAAGCCTTGGCTGCGGCTGCGGGCGTGGCGGAAGTTGTGCCCATCGCCCAGCCGTTTAAATTGGTCAGCCGGCAAGTGAAACCTGAGGGAAGTGTCGTCGATGTCGGTGGGGTGAAGATTGGTGACGGTAGCTTCGTGGTGATTGCCGGGCCATGTTCGGTCGAATCGCGTGAGCAAATATTCTCTACCGCGGAAGCCGTGAAAGCGGCCGGAGCCGCGCTGCTGCGGGGCGGAGCTTACAAACCGCGGACATCGCCATACGAATTTCAGGGATTGGGTGTGGAGGCTCTGCGACTGCTAAGCGAGGTACGCCAGCACGTCGGCATGCCGGTTGTCACCGAGATCATGAGCACGGAGGACGCGGATCTGATTTCGGGACACGCGGACATGCTGCAAGTCGGGGCGCGTAACATGCAAAATTTCGCCCTGCTCCGGCGTCTGGCAAGCGTGAAAAAGCCGATCTTGCTGAAGCGCGGACCGTCCGCCAGCGTCAAAGAATGGCTGCTGGCAGCCGAGTATTTGCTGGCCGGGGGTAACCCCAATGTGGTGCTCTGTGAGCGCGGCATCAAGACATTCGAGACGGAGATGCGCAATACGCTCGACTTGGCTGCGATTGCACTAGCGCGTGAACTGTCGCATTTGCCGGTCATTGCCGACCCCTCGCATGGAACTGGCCGGAGAAGTTTGATCGCACCAACTTCGCGTGCGGCTGCCGCCCTGGGAGCGGATGGAATCATTGTGGAAGTGCATCCCTGCCCTGAGAGAGCGCTGTCCGATGGAGCGCAGTCGTTAGATTTCAGAGGATTCAAAACCGTGATGGAGAGCTTGGCGGAACCCTTGCGGGCAGTGTCCGTCTCGCACCATCGGAACAGTCAAACAGCGGCAGCCAACTAACTAACCCTCGACGGCGGTGTGTTCGGATTAAGCGGCGATGCTGGGACCGAGAACACTCATCTTTTCCGCCAGGATCGACTCGGTCGCATGCACACTCCCGTCCCAGGGTTCTTCGACCCGCAGCAGCGCCAGCGCGCCTCCGGCCAAGGCTACATGTTTCATGAAATGAACCATGTTGCCCGTGCGCTCACTTGGATTCCTCATTGCGCTAGCAGTCATGCATCAGGGGGGACATTCCGGCCAGTAATCCAAGAATCGCTAAAAACTCCCCAATTTTCGTTTGACGCAGACGACCAGACGGCTTTAATCGATTAGGAGCAGAATCCGAGACAGCGTGACCGCCAACTCGCGATTGCGAACGCCTTTGGATTGAGCTACAGGGGCAGATTCACGAAGGCTTCCGGCGGCCCGAGGCGGCGATAAAGCAAACAGATCCGCGATTTGCAACCCGCAAGGTTAAGGCAGGACGCACAAGGTGACCTGGTGCTGGCTGGCGCATTCGTTCAACTAAGCTACGAACGGAATCAAATGATCACATCCGGGCATTGCCCGGGAACATCGTGCCTGCTCCCTTGGGCAATAGAGGAAAATCGGGGAAGACTCGGCCAGGAGTGTGTAACACAGTAGATTCCGAATGGAGTGCGCCACCTCCTTTGGTTGGGTTAACCAGGCGGCAAGCGTCGCAGCAAGCAGAACGACAGGAACGGTAACCGGGATAACCGCTGCCCAGCGGACGGGATGGAACGAGCTGTGAGTCGGGAACATTGTTGCCCAGGTTTCAACATTTCAATGACTTGTGAAACCGTCCCATGCTTGCACCTCTTTCTCATGCTTTTGCGAACGGGTCTTCCAGAGAGGGACTCTGCGGAGTGAACAACTCGGCGCCGTTCTCGGTGATGTGCATATCATCTTCGAGCCGAATGCCAAATTGACCGCGAACATAAATTCCTGGTTCATCACTGAAAACCATGTTTGTAGCGAGCCGAGTAGTGTTACCCCGAACCAGGTACGGCCACTCGTGTCCGTCCATACCCATGCCGTGGCCCACACGATGAGTGAAGAATTTGTAGTCGGGCCCGTAGCCGGAATCGGTAATCACCCGTCGCGCCGCTAGGTCCACACTGCCGCAGGTGTCGTCCGGATGCGCCGCGCTGCATGCGGTACTTTGCGCGCGATGCACGATATCAAAGACCTTTTTCATATCGTCGGTGGGTTTGCCGAGAACGAAGGTCCGGCTGATGTCAGAGACATATCCTTCCACTCTACATCCGCCATCGATCCAAACGATCGTGCCCTCTTGAATGGTCTGCGGCTCGACCGAACCGTGCGGCAGAGCGGTAAATTGCCCCACTTGCACATCGGCTTCTCCCGGAAATCCGAGTTGAAGGTGAGCAGATGCGACCAGATCGGAAAAGTCATGTTGCGTCATGCCTTCACGCAGGGCATTGTATGCAGCCTCGTAAGCGGTTAGGGTCACCTTGGCAGCCAGCCGCATCAGCGCGATCTCGTGATTGCTCTTGATCATCCGGCACCCGGCGGTTACCGGCGTCGCACTGGTCAGTTTTAGCTGGGGCGACGCTTTCGCTACCCCACTGCTGAAAACGTATCGAATCGTCTCCTCAATGCCCAGAGTCCCGGTGGAAATGTAGCGTTCGCGCAGGGCTTCTGCGATGCGCTGGTAGGGGCTCTCGTCCTCTTGCCAATGACGAATGTCAGGATTGCCAGCTTGTGGACTATTGGCAATCTGCTCCTCGGCGCGGCCTTGCTCGAATGCCGGGCAGACAAAAATTGGTTCCCCCTTCACCGGCAGGATCATGGCAAAGGTACGCTCGCCTCCCCACCAGCGGATTCCAGTGAAGTAGGCCAGGGATGTGCCTTCCATCAGGAGAATGCCATCAATCCGGTTGTCCCGCATTAGCCGGCGAGCCTTATCTTGACGGTCGCGCTGTTCCGCGAGTGTGATTGGCTTGGCCTGGTCCTTCAGGGATTTCAGGGTCGTTATCGACTTCGGCAGTGGAGAACAGCTGTGGTCAGAGCCGGATTGCGCGAAAGACATGCTGGCACCGGCAGCGACTGTGCCCAATTGTAGGAAGCGGCGGCGAGAAAACATTCTTCCTCCGAGAAGATGAGTCCGACATTATAGCCGGTCGTGGGTCGGCTCTCGGGTGTTTGCTCGCAGGCTGTAATCCGTCGATATGCAAGAAGGCCGAACTTGACCGATGGCCAATGGACGAGGCAGAGGCCCGTGAAAGGAAGATGAGAGGATTCACCGGGTAGGTGCTACATGGCACTCACGATGCTCGGGAAAAGCATTCTCCGGCAGTGGCGTGTGTTTTATCCGAAACTGATCCCGAGTCTCTTGTGGAATGCGGGAGCGGGCGGGCAATATCTAGGGGTTAGTGCATAACAACGCCGGCTCCCGCACCCATGGCGGGGTACAGGTCAAGTGCATGCAGAGGTGTGAAAAAAAACAACTTGACAAAGCCGGACTTGTAAGAGAGGCGATTTAGCGCCAGTTACCAGTTCTTCGCCAGTTACACGTGCCCTGTTCAAGGCCCACAGCTAACATCGGACGCAAAGTCGATGTCATCGCCATTTTTCCTTGACAATTCCGAATCTCGGTATACTATCTTCCCGCTCAGCAGAGCGCTTTCCCATCCCCAGCGCTGAGCGCAGTCGGACGGCTCGAACCCCAATCGAAAAGCGCACATCCGGTTTTCGGCAGCGGGCCGACGTATACCCAAGGCTGGACAAGCTGAAATTGATTTTACCGCCCCACGGGCGGGACCGAGAAAGGTGGATCGCCATGAGTTTACGCGCCAATTCGCAAAATTATGGGTCACGAAGAATCCGTCTGCTGGCCAGACTTAGTGCGGCAATGCTTGTGTCGGCATTTGCCTTAACGTCTCAGGTCAAAGCAGCACCCATTAAGTACGCGGAGCAGCTACTGGTTCTTGGATGCGGTGGCGCTACCACAGGGGCATTGGGAAACGTTTCCTTTGCGGACGCTTTCATTACGTTCACTTTTATTGGAGACACGGACAATGTTCTACCCTTCTCCGTGCCACTTTCCAATGGATATGAAAACCTTCTCGGCACAGCGACAGTTACAGTCACTGACCTAAATCTAGTAACTTTGGCCCAAGGCACCTTCCTGCCGTCGGCCGGGATCTTTGTTAGTGTCGACAATGCCAATGCTGGTATCGGATTTGGTTCCTTCGGGGTACTTCCCTCCAATTCCAGCTTCCCCGGGCAACCTGTATACCCCGCTGGTCTCAACACCACCGTCGGCAGTTACGACCTGAGGAGCGATTTCAATGTGTCGGGCTACGCAATTAGCTGCGTCGGATTCGGCAACACCGGACCGTGCGGGGGTCCGATACCCCTGCCGACCACAGGCGGCGACTTCTACTTGAACTCCGGTGCTGGCGGTTCATGTCCTGTCAACATTGCGAACGGGAGTTTTCAGGCACAGACCTACCCGCTTACCCCCTTCTCGGCTTTCAAGGCCAACGTGGAGTTCGGCGGCACGCCACTGACTAACTTCGAGATTAATGGAGCTTTTACGCTCGGTAACGGCAGCAACGGGATCAATCCGGTGACGGATGTAGTGACTTTGCAGATCGGTGGTTACTCAGTCACCATTCCGAGCGGCTCATTCACCCAGACCCACGGAGGGACATACGTGTATGCGGGCAAAATGGGCGGCGTAGCATTGGAGGTGCGGATCGCACCGATGACGAAGGAGGGCTCGGATGGGCCGGTGAGCGTTAACAGCTACAGCTTCCAAGCTGAGGGTAGCGGAGCCAACCTCGCCGGAACGGCGAATCCGGTTACCGTGGTGCTGACCATTGGGGACGACAGCGGCACAACAACTGCTTCACCTTGATCGGAGTAAGGAGAGAAAACTTTAAAGCTCATAACTGTCGTAACGAGGCGGGATTTCACGTTTTGTCCCGGATCGCTCGGAGGGAATGGCCTCGTTAAGTCGGCAACCGATATTAGCCCGAGAGAATAACTCCGCTTCAGCCCAGACGCGTCAAAAGCATGACACAACATCTGTTTTTGGCACAGCAAATTGCTTGATTAGGCGAAACGGACTATCACTCACTTACAGGCCGGGTGCGGGGTAGGTTTTGGTCACGACACCGAACTTCAGCGTCCCACGTGTTGACGACATTGGTCCAGATTCGCCCGGCTTCGGAGGAAATGAAAGAGGCTGAACGCAGTGTTGCGCTCACTTCCGGCTACACACTCGTCATGACTGGTGCCAGCATGTAGAACAGGGGTGCACATTGCACCTCCTGTCGCCCTCATGGCAGTCACGGACAGCACGATTCGCAGTTTCAAACACCTCCGTTCGCTGAGGGGCTTGAGAGCTCGCCCACTGTAGATGCCCTGATTCGCTCTCAAGCGCGCTCTGGGAGCGCTCTAGACAGTGAAGAGACTTGTCAGTTGAATGCGGCTAGTCCTACGTACGCCCTATTGCGAAGACAAAGCGATAAGTGCCAGTGTTAGGTTCTGTGGTTGACTGTGAACAAACACTACTGAGAGTTTCGCTGCTCATCTCTTAGGTCGTGCTCGACAAGTTACTCATTGGTGAAACTGGAGAGTCGGCGGAAAAACAGCGAAGCGCATTGGGTTAATAATCAAACACCCCTCCCTATTACTTGCTGTGAGTAGGCTGCGATCGCAGTCGGCCGAATTGTGTCTGTTTTCGCTCGGGATCCGAGACCACAAGACCGACTCAATAACCTGCACGAGTGTTCCCGCAACTCGCCATGGACCCGAGCGGCTCCGTGCTCGTCCGCCCTGGCACCTCCATTCTTCGCGCCCGAATAGACGAGTACGCGAACGCCAATGGGACTCGCCGATAGCAACCGATGTCAGCGCCGACCAACGACACCCCTCACACTCCAACTTGGCGACTATTGCGCACCGGGCAAGCAGCCGAATACCTCGCCATGTCGAGCTGGGCGCCAGCTGGTTGACCACGGTGGCGAAGGTCGCACCGTCAAGTTGACCCAGAGGGTATTTGAACTGCTGAAAGCTTGCTGCGCCGGCAAGGGCGAAGACGACTACG
>JBPYDQ010000370.1:0-3247 GCA_051986135.1 Terriglobales bacterium
CGACGTGGCGAGCGAGATTAACGCCTCAGGCAGCGGCTTCCCAGCTTCGACAAATCCAACTGCCATCACCCGGGCTTTCATGATGCTGACGGGGTCGATCACACAGGTCAATGCCACGGTTTATGGCAACCCGAGCACCGGAGCAATTCTGCCGCCGGGAACGCCCAACAAACGAAACTTCGCGGAGCGTTCGTACGAAAGCTATGTTCAGGATAGTTGGCGGTTTCGCACCAATCTTACGTTGACGATAGGTCTGCGGTACGGATACGAAACACCAGTGTGGGAAACGGGTGGGTTTGAGGTTCGACCTTCGGTCGATATCATGCAGTGGTTCCTGCAGCGCGAGAGCAATATGAACGCGGGAATCCCCTCCAGCGCGTCGCCGCTATTGAGTTGGGTGACGGCGGGGAAGGCAAACCAGGGCGCCAACTCCTGGTATGACCCATATTACAAAGACCTCGGACCGCGACTGGCTTTGGCCTATACCCCGGGTTTCACGAGCGGCGCGCTGGGGTCGCTTTTTGGCGGACCCGGGAAGACCTCCATTCGCGTGGGCGCGGGGCTCTACTACGACAACATGGGACAGGTGATTGCCCTGGATAGCGACGCGCAGGGGTCGCCCGGCACGTCTACGGCATTGATCAACAACTCCACGGAGTTTACCCTGGCTACGGCGCCGCGGTTCTCGGGATCTTGCAGCACTGGTGGTTGCACCGGGTTGCCAGCAGCCGGGCCACCGTTCTTCCCTCTACCCACAGCCGCGAAATTTCCCTTTACGCCGCCTCCCATTGCGGCATTTACCGGATTCGCGGTAGATCCTCATCTGCGGACGCCGCAGTCAATCCACATGACGCTTTCCGTTCAGCGTGAGCTGCCTCATAGGGTGATTCTGGATGTGTCCTATGTAGGAGTGCTGGGACGACGGCTTCTAGGCAAGACGGACTTCGCTCAGTACGAGGACATTCGTGACCCGAAGAGCGGTGTAGACCTTTGGACGGCGTACCAACAACTTGCGAAAATCGCAAACGTCACTCCAACGAGTGGGCCAGCTATCAACCCGGGAGACCCCGTAGCCCTGGCCGCCATTAAGTCCATTAAATTCTTTGACGATATGCTGCCCAACATGCCTGCCTTTACGGCTGGTTGGTACGGAAACAACGCGTTCGCGAGTCTGACCCCCACACAGGCGTTTTATGCATTTGCGGTTGGAAGCTATGCCCCTTCTTGGTCGTGCGCGTTGTATCCGATGGACACGGTGTCCATCCCTGGGTCGGCGGGCCAAGGCCTGCCCAGCCCATGGAACTCCACGGTCGATCCGAATGGCACAGGTCTGGTCCTATTCCAACAGCAGTTCCAGACTTTGCCTGGTTGGACGAACTTTGGCAGCTCCAATTTCCATAGTCTGCAAGTGTCGGTTCGGAAGAACGTGGGAATCGCCGTGGTTGGAGCGAACTATGTTTTCTCGAAGAGCTTGGATAACACCTCGACGGCCGAGAACGGAGATGTCGCTTCAGGTGGTGGAACGCTGAGCGGACTCATCCAGAATCCTTACAACCTCCGCGACGGGCGAGCATTATCTGACTTCAACCTGAAGCACAACTTCAACGGCTATTGGGTCGTGGACCTGCCCTTCGGAAAGGGACATAGGTTCTTAGGGAGCGCGAATCGCCTGACGGACGCTGTGGTCGGTGGTTGGGAGATAACCGGAGCGGCGAGATGGCATTCCGGTTTTCCATTTGGCCCCAGCAACGGATTCAATTTCCCCACGAACTTCTTCCTAACAGCGTCCGGAACGTGGACAGGCCCTGTAAATACGAATCTTGTTCGGAATGCCTTGCGAAGTGGTGGGTCTTACTCTGGACCAAACATCTTTTCGAATCCGGACAGCGAGTTTAATAAATACCTTGGTTTTACGTTGCCGGGGGAAGCCGGATCGCGAAACATTATGTCTGGACCAGCTTACGCTGCGACAGATGCTGGCGTTTACAAAACGTTCAAGATGCCGTGGAGCGAGAAACAGCGAATGCAGTTCCGGGTGACGGCGTACAACCTGTTCAATGCCGTGAACTTCGACGACGGCACGCTATCGGTTGATCCCACAAGCCCCGGGACATTTGGCAACCTCACCGGGACGGCTGGAGCACGAGGGGGCGCACGAGAAATGGAGTTTGCAGTGCGCTTCGAATTCTGAACGGAAGAAGGAGTTCCTAGCCAGAAGGCCCTCGGTGTACACGAGGGCCTTTCTTTTTGGGGAAGCGATTTGGTTTACAACTCGGATGGGTGGTGGGTCATGCTGGCTAGACTCTCAGTCAGGCGACTGGATCGGGGACCGTGATTCCCGAGACCAACGTCGCGTTATGATGAGAAACTCTAGAGATCTGCAAGAAGGATCGTGAAGACTTGAAGATACTTGGGTCGCAAAGGGTCGCAATCCGCCGCTCCCGTCCAAGGAGCGCTGTTAGGGGAATTTCTGCTTCTACTTTCTTTGTGGTTGCCCTATGGTTCGCTGCTGCGCCGACGGTGGCGCAACACGAAGGACACCAGGCGCGGGGAAGCCCTAACGGGGTCCCGGAAGAGCTGCTCGAACGTCCCTTGCCGCTGCGCGAGGGAATCGGGAAAGTCCACGAACAAGTCAGCACCTCGTCCGCGGAGTCGCAGGCTTATTACGATCAGGGGCTTGCCTACCTGCATTCCTACGTGTGGATTGAGGCGGCGCGGTCGTTTCACCAAGCGTTGCGGCTCGATCCTCGGTTAGCCATGGCGTATGTGGGATTGAGCGACGCCTACGTTGGCTTGCAGGATGTGCCCGCGGCTGTTGCGGCATTCGAGAAGGCGCAATTGCTGACGGAAAAATTGAGCGAGCAAGAACGCGCGCAAATCTCGATCCGTGGGCGGCAAATAGATTATTTGCAAGACAGCGGAAACCTGCAGAAGTATTTCGCTTATCGCCAGGCCGTCCTGGATGCGTTGGAAAAGAACCCCAATGATCCGTGGCTGTGGATTTTGCGCGGATTTGCCGATGAGGGAACGCCTACCGCCCACGGGCAGGGCGGCGGAGTCGACACGATTGCATTTTACGAAATCGCGCTGAAGCTTTCTCCCGACAATTTTGCGGCGCATCACTATCTCGCGCATACGCTGGAAAATCACGGGCCGGTGAAAGAAGCGCTGGAACAAAGCGAAATCTACGCGCGGCTGGCTCCGGCAATCCCTCACGCACATCACATGCACGGGCACGACCTCCGCC
>JBPYDQ010000371.1:0-26276 GCA_051986135.1 Terriglobales bacterium
TCTTGGGGTTGTGCTTCTGCAATACCTTGGTAATGGCCGCCGTCAACGTCGTCTTGCCGTGGTCTATGTGACCAATCGTTCCCACGTTCACGTGCGGCTTGGTGCGTTCAAATTTCTCTTTCGCCATAAGATGCCGCGCCTCGCTCTAGTAATACCGATAAAGCTTTTGAAACTTTGCCCGCAGAGCCGGGTCCACTTCTTCGACCTTCGAGAGGTAGAACTCTCTTAACTGCGCCTGATCGGACGTGGGGAGAACGTCATATAGTTTGCGCCCTCCCGAGCCACCGAATCCGTCCTCGAGCCGTTCCAACAAACCGCTGGTAAGCACGAGATCGAAATCCCGGATCCGAATGCCCTTGCTCTCGAGGCCTTTCAGGAGTTGCTCAACCTTCTCGGGAGCAAAGATCCGTACCAGGCCGCTCTGCAGTTCCCCGAATTCTTTCTCTTTCCGAACCTTAATGGCAGCCTGTTCGAACCCCACGGGCAACACCTGCAATCAAAGTCTGGAGCGGGAGACGGGAATCGAACCCGCGACCAACAGCTTGGAAGGCTGTGACTCTACCACTGAGTTACTCCCGCTCGGGAAACCAGTCGTCGTCAGCATTCCGTCTTCAGCTTTTCCCTCACAACCCCGGTGAACAACCAGAACCGACCGCTATGCTGGCTGGCCCCCGACATCCGTAACTCCCGAGCCAATCTGCTGGAGCCGATGACCAGGATTGAACTGGTGACCTCTCCCTTACCAAGGGAGTGCTCTACCAACTGAGCTACATCGGCTCGCACCAACCCTACTTGTCTCGGCCATCGATCACGTCTTTGCGGTGCAGCAACGTCTTCACGGCGAACAGGCCCAGAATCGCCAACGTCACCATCCGGATTCTGCTGTCGCTCAGCGTGCTCCACGCCAGCACACCCAAAATCAGGTAGACCGAGATTGCAATTGCCAGACGATTCACAACGAAACCAAATGGTGCACAGGGGAGGATTCGAACCTCCGTAGCTCGCAAGGAGCGGCAGATTTACAGTCTGCTGCCATTAACCACTCGGCCACCTGTGCAGAAAGCCGCTCTCTACCGTTTTGATTCCACCGGCGAGTACCGGGGTTCGCATCGGTCGGGCACTGCGCGGCAGGTCGAAAGGAAAAATCGGGACTTGTGCGAGGCATACTTCCGCACAAGCTCACTCGAACGTCGGAAGATTCCTTTATGGAGTGCTTCTTGGTAACCTGCTGCGGTGCCGCCGCCCTACTTACTCGCGCAACGCCCGTTTCCGGAAAGTGTTTCCTGGAGCTGGCGAAGGGATTCGAACCCATGACCCTCTGATTACAAATCAGATGCTCTACCAGCTGAGCTACGCCAGCAAATTCGGACTCTCCCGCCCTCCGGGCAGGAAAAAGCCCTCCTGCTCCCTTCCTAGTGTCCGGGGCAATTTTCTAAATTATCACAAGGGTACCTGACGTGCAAGGAGAGTCCCAGATTTTCAAAGTCTTAGCCCGCGATTCGAGTTGGGAGCCGGCCCCGCTACCCCGGATGCTATGATGGCTTGTTCTGGGATGCTGTCGGGCTGGCCGTTGGAAAATATCCCCCCAGCAAATACGGGTCCAGCCACTCGTCCATGCGCATACGACGCCGTCTGCCCGTCATCATTGGAGTCTTGGCCGTAATGGCCGCGGTCGCCGTCATTGTAGAACTCCGGCGACACGCCCCGCCCGAACCCGCCCGTCTGCTGCCGAGCGCCGACGCCTTTGTCTATGTAAACCTCGAATGGATCCGGCGTTTTGGCGCCATTAAGCAACTTCCGCCAGTTTCCCACGATCCCGATTACCAGGCCTTTGTTCAGCAGACTGGCATCGAGTTCGAGCGCGATCTGGACCGCGCTGCCTTTGCCATTCATTATCCGGCAACGTGGGGGGGCAGCGCGGAAGGGGCCAAGACGGGTGAGCCAAGATTCTCGGAGGTCTTCGAAGGCAACATTCATCGGGATAAGCTGGTGCCTTACCTCGAATCCAGCGCCAAATCGATCGATTCCTACCGCTCGTCGGAAATCTTCAACATTCCTCTGGAAGGACGAACCCTGAGGGTCTCGATTGTCGGCGTCGACACTCTGGCGGTTTCCAACAGCGATGACCCCAGCGTGATTCGCGGCATCATCGATCGGGCGCACAAATTAGCGTCCCCGTTTGCCGGTCCAGCGCTTCTGCGCCACTACTACAAGGAGATTCCCTTAGTGAGTCTGGCCTGGGGAATTGTGCGCATCAGCGGTAGCGATACGCGCTTCCCGCTTTCCAATGGCATCTGGTCGCTGCTGTTTCAGAGGCCGGCGACCCTGGTTCTTTCCGCCAGGTACCTGGCGGCGTTGCACCTCCGGGCCGAAGCTTTCGCCGATAGCGAAGATGACGCCAAGCATATGGCCGACCAGGCCAGCACGCTTCTCAACGTTTTCCATGGCGCGGAAATAAACGCCGGCAGCCCGGGTTCGGATAAAGATGTGAAGCAGTTCTTTGACAGCCTGAGGATCCAGCAACATGACAGCCGTGCCCTACTGACGGCTGTCCTGTCACCGGGCTTCATCCGCAAGCTGGTGGCTGAACCTCCGCCCGAACTCGCACCCGCGCCCGAGCCGCCTAACCCCGCGCCTCAATCGCCGTTTAAGGCAAGGAAGAAACGCCTGAACCAGTAACCCAAAGCTTTGTAACTTCCCGAACTTCGTTGCATCCTTCTAAGCACCGGGAGGGATTCTTTCAGATCCGGCGGGTACAATAGAAACAGCAATGTCAATGCTTCCCCTACCAATCGCCGCCTTCTTTGCCGGGCTCGTGTCGTTTCTTTCCCCCTGCGTTCTGCCCCTGGTCCCCGGCTACGTGTCGATGATTTCCGGCGTTGGCGTGGATGAACTGAAGTCTCCCCAATCGCAATTACTGCGGCGAGTGATGCTGAACTCAACGATGTTCATCTTGGGTTTCAGCGTCGTCTTTATCACCCTGGGTGCTCTCTCGACGAGCGTAGGACAACTGCTTGCCGCTTACAAGCACCGGCTGTCGGTCGTCGCCGGAGTGGTCATCATTCTTTTTGGCCTGCACCTGACGGGACTGGTTCCCTTGAAGGCGCTGCTAGCGGACAAACGCCTTCATACCCTGAAAGGCGGAAGCTCCGGTTGGGGCGCCTTCGTGATTGGCTTCGCCTTTGCCTTCGGCTGGACACCCTGTGTGGGACCGATTCTGGCGGTAATTCTAACGTTTGCGGCCGCTCAGGATTCGGTAGTGAAGGGCATTATTTTGTTGGCCATATATTCGCTGGGCCTGGCCGTGCCATTTCTGTTGACTTCGCTGGGCATTGAGCGTTTCCTAAAATTTTACAGCCGGTTTCGCGCTCACATGCATGCCGTGGAAGTTGCCAGCGGGGTGTTGCTGATCGCCCTCGGCGGTTTGCTGGTGCTGGGCCGCTTCACCTTAATTTCAAACTATCTATCGTTTTTGAACCGATTCGTCCTGTAAGAAGGTTGAACCATGAGCACCGAAGGTGAGAACAAAGAACGCGCGCCGCAACCTGATCCGGAGACGACCCCAGCCACAACCCCAAAACGCAACTCATGGGTCTTGATGGTGGTCATTGTCGCCGTGGCGGCGATGTTGGCGTTCGCTCCCTATATGGCGCGGCGCGCGCGCAACAACTCTGGCAATCAAAGTAGCGAGATAAAAGGCAAGCTCGCCCCCGAATTTTCCTTGGAGTCGCTCCAGGGCCAGACTGTCCATTTGGCCGATTTCCGCGGTAAGGCTGTTTTACTGAATTTCTGGGCGACCTGGTGCCAACCCTGTAAAATCGAAATGCCCTGGCTCGAACAGATGCAGCAACAGTATGGCCCCGAGGGCCTGCAAATCGTCGGCATCGCAATGGACGACGCCTCCAAAGAGGACATAGCCAAGTTCACCAAGGAAATGGGAGTGAACTATCCCATCCTGCTGGGCAAGGAGTCGGTTGGCGACGCTTACGGCGGCGTGCAGTTCCTGCCATCCACCTTTTTCATTGATCGAAACGGGAAGATTGTTGACCGGGTGTTCGGACTGAAGAGCCGTAGCGAGATTGAAGACGACATCAAGCTATCTCTGGGCCAAGCGAGTGTGGCTGCGAGATGACCCTTAGCACAGCCGGGCTCCGCCTCAATAGAAGAACCCGTTGGTTCCTCGGTAATGTAGGCAGCGCTCGGGACGCCAAGCACATTCTCCTCGACCGAAACCAGGGGGTAGCAAAAAGGGAGGGTATAACTGTTGACCGCTCGAACTGGCCGGTCTTCACTCACATGCCAGGTATCTTCAAATTCGCTGCCGGGTTGCTGCTGGTCAGCATTGTCGCCTGGGCGCAGGACCTGACCGCGCCGAAGGCTCCGACCGTTTCCATGTCGCTGGCACCCGTGACCAGTGTTCACGCCGGCAAGCCGGGCGCGGTTGAACTCCGTTTTCACGTTGTACCCGGATTCCACATCAACTCGAATACCCCCAAATCCGAGTTCCTGATCCCCACGGTTTTAAAACTGGATGCGCCCACCGATATCGTGATCGGCAGGGTCAGCTATCCGAAGGGTGAGGACCTCAGCTTGCCTTTTGCCCCCGACGAAAAGCTCAGCGTCTACAGCGGCGCCTTCCAGATTTCAGTAGTGGTACGTCCCCTGCGGGACGTTATTGCCACCAAATACACGATCCATGGGCAACTGCGCTACCAGGCATGCGATAAGGCTGCCTGTTACCCCCCGAAGAACCTGCCCGTCGAGTTCGAGATCAAGGTCGCGAAAGCCGCTGTAGTCCACAAGGGAAATCCGGGTTCGAGCCCCAACCTACACCGATAAGAAGATTGGCCGCTACAACCCCTGGCAGGAGAGATCAGGCTACAAATCCGAAATCGAAGTCCCGATCATCCCGGTATTTTTCCCGTCATTTCCTTTAATTAATTTCCGCCGGCTTTCTTCCGGGACGCATGGCAAACAGACTATTCGATCGGCTCCGATCAAAGGAAACCCCGCTCCTCGCAACGAGGCCATACTCCTCGCATCATGGCCTACTCGTCGTCTTCGAGCTGACCTTCCGACTTGACTACTGCTGACCGGTGCTCTGCCCGTAAATCTGCCAGTCTCGTGTCCGGCCGCCAATAGGCGGAGTACTTCCTTCATCGAACCGAACAGAGTCACTTCCCGATGCAGAAACTGCTGAAGATCAAATTGAGTATATCGTCGGTGGTCGTGGCACCGGTAAGCTCGTCCAGCGCGCGCAATGCACCATACAGGTCCAGCAACAGCATTTCGTGGGGCACGCGATCCTTCACCGCATTGCTGGCGCGTTCCAGTCCGCCCATCGACTCTCGCACCAAGGCCTGATGGCGGACATTGGTCAGGAAGCCCGTTTCATTTTGCCCCGGCCCGTCGCCACCTATTTGCCGAAGAATTTCCGAACGTAACTGAATTATCCCCGCGCCCGTCAAGGCCGACGTGCGTACCCGAGGCAACTGAGAACTGAAAACCTGGAACTCGGAACTCGCCAAGTCGCTCTTATTTTCCACAACGATCGCCGCTCGCCCGGCGACCTGCTCGAAGAGATACCGATCTTCCTCAACCGCGGGCTCCGACCGATCGAGTACAACCAGCACCAGGTCAGCATCCGCCAAGGCTTCCTTGGATTTGCTGATCCCCAGGCTCTCCGCCTCATCAAGCGTTCGCCGGATTCCAGCTGTATCGACGAGCTTGACGGGGATGCCGCCCAGGGCCACGGTTTCACTTACCAGATCGCGGGTGGTGCCCGGCGATGCGGTGACAATTGCCCGTTCGCGCTCGATCAGCCGGTTGAACAGGCTGGACTTGCCCACATTCGGCCGCCCCACGATGGCGAGAGTCATGCCTTCATGCACGACCTTCCCATACCGGAAACTGCC
Organism: Terriglobales bacterium; assembly: GCA_051986135.1. Lineage (GTDB taxonomy): Bacteria > Acidobacteriota > Terriglobia > Terriglobales > Acidobacteriaceae > Gp1-AA122. Next base: position 5,916 of record JBPYDQ010000371.1, read on the forward strand.
CGCCAATTCTTCCAGCGGACGGCGCACTTCGGCGATGTGCTTGACAATCTCGTCGCCGGGAACGACTGCCACATCATCCTCGGCAAAATCAATGCCTGCTTCGAGCAGTGCGACCAGTTCCACGAGTTTCTGCTTGATAGGTTGCAGGCGCTTGGCAAGGGCCCCTTCGAGTTGCTGAGCCGCAACTTTAGCCTGAAATAGGGTCTGCGATTCGATCAAATCGCGGACCGCCTCCGCCTGTGTCAGATCGATTCGCCCGTTCAGAAAGGCGCGCATCGTGAACTCACCGGGTTCCGCCAGACGGGCACCGCGATCAAGCGCCAGCTCCAAGATGTGACGCAGCACGACGGGTGAACCATGCGCAGAAATCTCGACAATATCGTCGGTGGTATACGAGTAGGGCTTTTGAAAATATGTGACCACGACTTCGTCAATCGGGGCACCGGCGGTTGTAGAAGCCAACTCGACGTCGGCTGTTGGATCGACCTGCCGTTCGCTCGCATTCCGAGGCTCGATAAACTCCGCGAAAACCGCCCTGCCCGGCTCGAGTGGATGTCGCAAGCGAAGCATCGGCTCGGCAATAGAGCGAGCTTCCGGTCCTGCCAGACGAACGACGCCGATGCCCCCCCGGCCTGGGGGTGTGGCAATAGCTGCAATCGTGTCGTCCAGGTTCACCCAACCAGTTTCGAGTTTCCGGTTACGACTTGCAAGCTACCGAAGAGAGGCTCTGTAGTATGGGCTCGGTCGGACAGCAATTCCCCGCGAGTCAGTGAAAAGGTGAAGAGTTGCCCAAACTGATGGGCAGGCTGATCACTAGGTCAAAGATCGTGCCGGAGGCACGCTATCGAGCTCGCGCACGCTCGCCTCATCTCCAGCTCATCGGCGCCCTCTCGCCCCCCCGCGCTGTCGTTTGCCGCTTAAAGACTCCAGAAACGGCCTCTTTCGTCGAGAATCGCCTTCCATGGCATTACGATGAAGGACCATGACCGGCGCATGGATTCTCGCCATTTTCGTGGTGGTGCTCTCGGGGGGCATTCTGGCACTGCTTCAGCGCACTCGTGCCGGCGACTTATTGCACCGGCATCTTCCGGACACGCCACGCAGACGTATCTTGCTTGCGGCGATTGCCTTCTTTCTCACCTTCGCCGGCGTGCGCGCGCTTACCTGGTCGATTCACAACCGTGTCGGACCCTTTCATGACATCCACATGGGTGGCCGTCACATTCATCACCTCGTGTTCGGGATCGTGATGCTTCTCGTGGTTGGCTATGGATGGATGGTGGATGCGGGCGAGGAATCGAAGGGCTGGAGACTGGGCATGCGAAGGCTGCTCTCGATTCTGTACGGCAGCGCGGCTGCGTTGACCGTGAACGAGTTCGCTCTCTGGCTCAATCTACGCGACGTGTACTAGGCGCGGGAAGGGCGGTCCAGCCTCGACGCTGCGGTGCTGTTCGCCGCGTTCCTGATGATTGGCATTGTCGGAAGCCCCTTGTGGAAAGGCCTGGTGCACGAGTTCGGAAGACACGGACACGGACACGAGACCTCATAGCAAGAATCTCATCGGTGAAGACGGTGGCCGATTTTGCGGCTCATCTCAGCTAACGGCTGTGTTAATATGCGCGGCACTTCGTCAGGCTCACAGGTGGTCGATTAAGGTGGAATCAGGAAGATCGCGCCCGCTTCTGAAAGCAGCATTGCTCCTCGCGGGGTTCGTGTCGGCGATTCCCGGTTGGGCGCTTGCGACCCGGAATCCACTGGCTGGAAGCGCGCAGGCCATCAAAGCAGGCGAGTACGAGTTCCGTATCAATTGCGCTTTATGTCATGGGCTTGGCGGTCGCGGTGGCGGACGCGGGCCTGATCTCACCAACCCCAAGAAATCTCATGCCAGAACGGATCGGGAGATGTTCCAGATCATCAGCAACGGAATTCCGGGAACCGCGATGCCGGCGAACGGGACGAACGGACAAGGTGTCGGGATGATTGATGAGGAGATCTGGGAGATCGTTACCTACATACGCAGCATTGAGGTGAAGTCTCCGGCCAGACCGGTCGGCAATGCTGCGCATGGAAAGGAGTTGTTCTATCGCGATCGAAACTGCTCCTCGTGCCACATGATCAACGGTGACGGGGGGCGCATCGGCCCAGATCTCAGCAGCGTGGGAGCAAGTCGAAGGACCGATGCGCTGATCGAGTCGGTCCGCAAACCCAGCGCGCGGCTGGCCTGGGGTTTAACTGAGCCGAGCAAGGAGTTTCCCCAGGAATATGAAACTGTGACGGTTGTTACCCAAGACGGTCACCAGATCAAGGGGGTAACGCTAAACGAGGACAGCTTCTCGATTCAGCTGATGGATACATCGGAGCAACTTCACCTGTTCGAACGGGACAAGCTGAAGTCCTGCGAGACCAGTCGAGAGTCCCTGATGCCGGCCTACAATCCCGACATGTTGAGCGATCGGGATCTCGACGACATCATCGCCTATTTGCAGAGAGTGGCCGCGCCATGAGGCCCATGCCCACGATCACTCAACTCGGCACATCGACGTTGGTTGCGCTTTCCTTGTTTTCGGCTCTGGTTGCGGCTGCGCGCGCTCAAGTCACGTTCGACGAGCTGTGCGATTCGGCCAGGCAACCGCACAACTGGATGATGTATTCCGGCGATTACGCGGGGCGGCGCTTCAGCCCGCTTGCCCAGGTGAATACGTCGAATGCGAAATCGCTTGTCGCCAAATGGGTCTATCAAACCGCAGCGACGGGAAAATTTGAAACCACGCCGCTCGTCGTCGATGGGGTTCTTTACGCGACCGGGCCGGACGATCGGGCGTTTGCGCTCGACGCACGCTCGGGACGGCCGATCTGGATGTATCAGCGGCAGCTTCCGGGTGACATCCGGCCGTGCTGCGGACGGGTGAATCGCGGAGTCGCGATTCTGGGTGACAAAGTTTTCCTCGGCACCCTCGACGCGCATGTCATTGCGCTCGATACAAAAACTGGAAACGTTAGATGGGACGTCTCCGCCGCCGACTACACCAAGGGCTACAGCTTTACGGTCGCGCCGCTTGCCGTGAAAGATCTGATCATCATCGGCGTCTCGGGCGGCGAATACGGGATTCGCGGTTTTATCGACGCCTACGATGCCAATACCGGCAAACGAAGATGGCGCTTCCATACCGTGCCCGGCCCGAGCCAGCCCGGGCATGAGACCTGGGAAGGAGAGTCGTGGAAGACCGGGGGCGCGCCGGCGTGGATGACGGGGGTCTACGACCCGGCGACGAATCAGCTGTACTGGCCGACGGGCAACCCTTCGCCCAGCAATCGCGGTCGAGGCCGGGCGGGCGACAATCTCTACAGCAACACGCTGCTGGCGCTCAATCCGGATACCGGAAGGCTAGCCTGGCATTTTCAATTCACCAAACATGACGAGCACGACTGGGATGCGACCGAGGTACCGATCCTGATCGATACCGGCGACAAGCACCTGATCGCACAAGCCAACCGCAACGGGTTCTTTTACGTGCTTGATCGCACCAGCGGAAAGCTTTTGTCGGCCACCCGTTACGGCAAAATTACCTGGAGCGACAGCAAGGACTCGGAAGGGCGTCCGCTGGCAAAGCCGGAGGCCGCGCCCACGCCCAAGGGACATACCGTCTGCCCGGGCGCGCTGGGCGCGACGAACTGGATGTCGCCCAGCTACGACTCAGAGACCGGGCTATTCTATGTGTCGGCTCGTGATCAGTGCGACATTTTCAGCACGGCGCCACAACCGTATCAAGCCGGTCACGCCTACTACGGAAGCGCCTACTTTCCCTCCGACGAAACCGAACCTTACATCGGTGCGGTGCGGGCGCTTGACCCGGCGACCGGCCAGATGAAGTGGGAATTCCGGCATCCCTCGCCCACCTGGTCCGGTGTGCTCTCGACCGCCGGCAGCCTGGTGTTCACCGGCGATGCCGAAGGCAACTTCATCGCCCTGGATGCGGTCAGCGGCCAGCCGCTGTGGCATTTTCAAACCGGAGGTGCGGTGTATGCCTCTCCCATGGCGTTTGCGGTGGATGGCAAAGAGTATGTGGCCATCGCCGCCGGCAGTTCGCTCTACGCCTTTGGGCTGCCGTAGATGCCGGGCCTTTTTTGCCTTCGCCCACGCTTGGGCATTAAAGCCCTCTATCCGACCCTGATTGACAGAGTCCAAGCCCTATCCTTCGAAAGCCCCGTCGATTCTCGATCCGATCCCTCCGATTGGCGAAAGTCCATGGCAGCAGTCAGTCACGATGCTGACGCGAGTGGAATTAAGCGTGACGACCGCTAAGCCGCCCTGCTCCGCGCTTTTGGCACGCCAGCAACTCACTGCTGAGCTTTTGCCTGATTTCCAGGTTCCAGTTCAGTTACTTACTACAAACAATAGCCCCTACCATGAGGCGGACCTGCGCGTGCTGCTGCTTGCCTTCGCGGTACCCTGTGGCGGTCGCCGGTGTTGCGGCAGACTGAAGTCGACCGAGGGCTTAGATTAGGAGTCCCGAGTCTCCGAAAGGCGGCTAGACACGGTTGCGGATCCCCGAAATTTTGGAGGGACTCGGAGAACGGGCTCAGCCCCCTCCCTTCACGCGCCACGGCACTTTCCATTCTGGGGAAGATCAATTCGCGGTAAGATGTCTTAATCCCCCTATGAGACGCGTCTACCCAAGCCTTCTGCTGGTCTGCAGCCTTTTGCTCTTCTGCCTGCTTACTGCGAACCTGTTCGCCTCGCCTCCTTTCCAGGCGCAGAATCAGATTCTGGGTGAGCTGCAGCTTGAGGGCAGCAGCGATGCCGAGAAGACGGCTGGAGTGTGGGTGGATGGGCACTATCTCGGATATGTGCAGGAACTGAAGGGTTCCAAGAAGATCCTGCTCTTGCCCGGGGATCACCAGGTAACGCTGCGGCAGGCTGGGTATCTGGACTTCGTCGAGAGGGTCACGCTGCAACCGGGAGAAAAACAGGTTCTGCGAGTGACCCTGCAAAAGGATACGCGCGTTCGCTGGCCGGCCGTTACAGCGGAGGTGAAGCTGGCGGTGACTCCGGACCGAGCGGCGGTTTTTGTCGACGGAGTGTTTGTGGGGCACATCGGTGAGTTCAACGGAGTGGGCAAGGCGCTGCTGATTGCGCCCGGGAAACATCGCATTAGAATCGGCTTGCCTGGGTACGAGACATTCGAGACCGAAATCAGCCTGGTTGCTAATCAGAAGTTTCAGCTGAGAACCGATCTGGTCAAGGCTCCGGTGACCGGGGCTTCGGCACCGTAGGGCATGCGATCATCTACAATGTGAATCGGGTTCGAGGTTTCCTTTGTTTCTAAGGTTTGCCGTCTCGACGCCGCGCTGCTCATGATCTTCAACATTGAACATCTGGTTCTGGCGATCGCCGCGATTCCTTTCATCTACTATCTGATCGCCATCTACAGCTCGTGGGAATTCTTTGGGCGAATTGCGCAAAGGGACGTCTCCGCTAACTTCACGCCGCCGATAAGCAATGTGAAGCCGATTCGCGGACTTGATCCGGATGCCTATGAAAATTTCGCCAGCTTCTGCCGGCAGGACTATCCCGATTACGAACTACTGTTTTGCGTGGGTGACGAGGACGATCCCGTGGTTCCCATACTCGACCAGCTGGTCGATGACTTCCCGGAACGCCGCATTCGGATTCTGTTCGGAGCGGGGGAGAAAGGCTCTAACGACAAGGTTGTTAAATTGGCACGGCTGGTCAGAGAAGCCGAGCACGAAGTGGTAGTGATCAGCGATAGTGACGTCCGAGTACGGCCCGACTATCTGCGCACGGTGGTTGCTCCTCTTGCTAACCCCAAGGTAGGCGCGGTGACCTGCTTTTACGTGCCGATGGAAGAGAAAACGCTCACCGAGAGCCTGCAGGCGATCGGCATGTTTTCCGATTTTTATCCCGGCATTCTGGTAGCGCGCCAGCTGGACGGGGTCAAGTTTGCCCTAGGCCCGACCATAGCCACGACGCGCGCGCGGCTGGGAGGATTCGGCGGCTATGAAGTGATTCAACACCGTCCTGCGGATGATCTGCTGGTGGGACGCCTCATCGCCGAACAAGGCTACGAAGTCTGGCTTTCTGCCTACACGGTTTCGACGGTGGCCGATTATCAGTCCCTGCGCGAGCTGCTCCACAAACGCCTGCGCTGGGTGGTAGTGATGCGTCATATGCGGCCTTGGGGGCACCTCGGGCTGCTTTTCACGCAGGGTTTACCTTGGTCGTTGGTAGCAATAGCGATCCATCCCTCAGTGGGGGTGGCGTTCGGTTATCTCGGCTCCTACTTGGTTTTGCGATTTGCCATGACTTCGATGGTCGGAATCTGGGGACTGAAGCATCACGCACTTTGGAAGAAGTTAGGGCTGATCCCGGCCTGGGACGCAATAGCTTTTTTTATTTGGCTGGTCAGCTTTGGGCGCAACAGCATTCGCTGGCGCGACGGGGAATATTACCTTCGCGACGGCAAGCTTGTGCCCGTGACTCCCGCAGGTATGGAGACCATTCACTGATAGGCTGAACCACCAGCCACTCGAGTCCGTTGCGGAAACTGCTGAATGCTAGTGCCTCCGCGAGTTTCCGCCTCTCGTTTCCGTGGATAGCTCGCCGTCCCAGGAAAAACTGGCGTCATAGACACGCGGGCTCTGAGGTTCTCGGGCGTTCACGAAATTGCGCGGTTGGCGCCAATTGACCCGTGGCAGCATCACCGTGGTATCGATGCGGTCGCGATATTTGATGGCCACATTCATCAGCGAATCCAGCAGCGAATCCGACAGCAGATGCGGTTCCAATCCCAATTCGATCAGCTTTGAGTGCCGGGCATTGTAATAGTGCTCTTCGGCTTCGACTCGCGGATCCGAGAGGTGATCGATTTTCACCGTCAGACCCAGCTTTTCCCCCGCAGTCTGTACCATTCGAGCCAGATCCAAGACGGAAAACTGCTCGGTGAACTGATTAAAGACCCGACACTCGCCGGAGGCGGCCGGATTCAAACATGCCAGCTCGACGCAGCGCACGGTATCGCGTATATCCAAGAATCCCCGCGTTTGTCCACCTCTTCCGTATACCGTGAGCGGGTGTCCGATGGCCGCCTGGATGCAGAAACGGTTGAGCACTGTGCCAAAGACCTCATCGTAGTCGAAGCGATTGATCAGGGCATTGCTCAAGGCCACTTCCTCCGTCATGACTCCGTAGACAACGCCCTGGTTAAGGTCGGTGGCGCGCAATCCCCACGCCTTGCAAGCAAACATGATGTTGTGACTGTCGTGCACCTTCGAAAGGTGATAAAAGGAGCCGGGCTGCTTGGGATAAGGCACAGTGTCGCGCCGGCCGTTGTGCTCGATGGTGAGGTAGCCTTCCTCGATATCGATGTTGGGCGTGCCATATTCACCCATCGTGCCGAGCTTGATCAGGTGACAGTCCGGCTGAAGTTCGCGCAGCGCGAATAACAAATTCAAGGTTCCGACCACGTTGTTCACCTGGGTGAAGACGGCGTGCTGGTGGTCGATCATGGAGTAGGGAGCGGAGCGCTGCTCGGCGAAATGAATCACCGCATCCGGCTCAAAGCTGTCAATGACAGACGCCAGGAAGTCGTAATCGGTCACATCGCCTGCGTAGAGCTCGATATTTTCCCCGGTGAGATCCTGCCATGCGTTCAGACGCTCGGAAAGGGGAAGGATGGGCGTCAGAGTCTCGACGCCGAGGTTCTCGTCCCATTTCCGGCGCGCGAAATTGTCCACAATCGCAACCGAATGTTCCTTTTTCGACAAATACAGAGCGGTAGCCCACCCGCAGTATCCATCCCCACCCAACACTGCTATTTTCATACCGTCTCCTTACCATCGATTTGCTGAAAACTCAACGGCGATTGAAAAACCTGTCGGTTGCCCTTAAAACTCGCTACCAGAGCCGGATTCGCCCTGCGTAGTAGTTTGCGCGATTGGCTTTGGGAAACCGCGCGATTCGTCAGAACGACCTTGCCGCCGCTGGCGGCCAATACATTGAGATGCTCCCCACCCACTAGCGACTCGAGTGTGGGAACGACCTTTTGACTGGCTACCAGGTAGCAACGTTGTGGCCCAAGCCAGATATCCCTGAATTGCCTATCATCCAGGAACACATCGGGTGCGCCGGGAGCATAGGCACCGTATTCTAAGTTGTTGAAGCGGCCGTTGCGCAGAAATGCGGTGCGGTTTGTATAGAAAAATATGGAAGAAAAGGTGTAGTAGTGATGATCCACAATCAGCGTGCCCGGAGGAGACTTCAGAATTGCCTCGGCCAAGGGCCGCGAGGAGAGATAGGGATCGAAGCTGGCCATGGCAAGGCGAGCGGCCTGGAAGAACAAAACCATCGCGAGCGAGAGCGCCAGAAAGGCCCGCTGGCCGAACCATTTCGACGTTGCCAACGCAGCTATCGAGAAAGCAATCGCGGCCACAAGGAGAGGTGTTCGGAGGTAGGCCAAACTCTCGAGAGTAAGATCTCGCATGTGTCCCAAGGAGAGGGTGTAAGCTCCCGGGTGCTGGCTGAGTGCACGTGAGATGTCTCCCGGCGCCGGCAGGTTGCGAGTCACAACATAAAGGCTGAACATCGCCAGGGCGACGGCCGCTGTCGCCACGCAGAGCACTCGCGTACCACGCCGTATCCAATTGCCTTCGATGGTCATGGCGGAACCTAAAAGCAGCGCCAGAGCAGGATAGCAAGGCATCGAATAATATTCTTGTGTGGTCGAAAAGGTAAAGAACACCAGCACGAAGCCAGCCCAACAAAGTGCCAGCAGTCTGGTTCGGCCGGCCCGATCGCCAGGGTGGAAAGACAGTTTGGCGATGGCGGGAAAGTAAACACTCCAGGGAAACAGCCAGACCAGGTGGAGCAACCAGAAGTAAAGGCGGGGCACGGTATTGTAATCGCGCGGATAGCGGAGATTCAGAAAACGAAGTAATTGCTCATTGATGAAGAAAAACCACAGGAAACCGTGATATTGTCCCGGCCCGCTATGCAAAGTAAAGGCAAAGTAGGGGGGATTGCGCAGGGTAGCCAAAATGTGCCAGGGAGCGGCAATCAACAGCACCGTTGCCAGTCCGCTGATGGGGTACAAGCGTCGCCAAGTGGCGGCGGAAAACAGTTGACCGGTTACTCCCAGATAAATCAGACCCGCCGCCAGCGGAAATAAGACCCCGATCAAGCTCTTGAGCAGCAAACCCAGCCCCAGATTTACGGCGACGAGCAAAGCCCAAAAGCGCGGGTGCGGCTCGCGCTCGTCCAAAGCGCGCAGAAAGGCCCACATGGCGAGGACGATGGTCAAGGTCAACAGGACATCGGGAATCAAAATCCGGGTGAACAGGAACAGGCCCAGGCAGGTGGCCATGCATAAACCCGCATAAAATCCCGCGCGCCCTCCGAATGCCCAAACCCCAAAGGCCATCGTCACCCAGCAGAGCGCGATGGCCGACAAGGCGATCGGAATACGCGCCGCCCAGTCATGGGCACCGAAAATCTCATAGCTGCCGGCGATGATCCAGTACACCAGGGGAGCCTTTTCCAGGTACAAGACACCATCCAGCCGAGCGGTCACCCAATCGCCCGAATTCAGCATGTTGCGCGCAATTTGCGCCTGCACGGCGTCCACGTCGTCCATGAGGGACGGAGGCGAAACAATCGAGCCCAAGTAGGTAGCCGCCGCAACCAGCAGCACGCCTAGATATAGATACCGGTTTTTTCCTGTGTCCAGACTCTCGTCTGGCGGGTAGAGGCTGCTTCGACGCCCCACCTTTTCATCCACAGAAACAGAACCAACAATCCCCATAAGTGATATCCCACATTAATTCGCCTCTCCAGGTGGCGACGGATATAAGTCTCAATCACTTCCCGCCGAAACAGGCCCACCTGGTCGAATGAGTCGTCGAGCAAAACATCCATCATAAGCGGGCGGAGGCAGCCCCGCATCCAATCATGCGCCGGGATGTCAAATCCGATCTTCTTTCGCCGGAGAACCGAGAGCGGCAGCTTGTCGCGCATCAATTCCTTCAGCAAAACCTTCTGACGGGAACCGCGAATCTTCAGGGATGCAGGCAAAGAAGCGGCGAACTCGACGATGCGGTGATCCAGAAACGGAGGCCGCACTTCGAGCGAATGCGCCATGCTCATGCGGTCGGCTTTGTTGAGGATGTCGTCAGGGAGAAAATATTTCTGGTCAAACCACAGATACGGCGCCAGATCACCGTAACCCGCAGCGCGATCGCGTAATTCGCCTAAGAGGCGGTCAAGAGCCGGTGGCAGCTCCCGGCCCAGCAAATCCGACTTTTCCGTCTCGGAAAAGGTTCCGTTCCAGTAAACGTGCCCCCGCTCGGCCGTCATGCGTGAGCCTTCGAGAAATCGTTTTACTTTGTATTCGAAGCTGATTTTTTCGTCAGAAACCGGCCAAGCCTGGGATGCAATTTCCGCCAGTTGGAGAACCTTTTCCGGCAGCTTCCTGGCGAACACCGCAAGGCGATTGGCGCGATGAGTGAGATAGCCTCCAAACAGCTCGTCGGCTCCTTCACCGCTCAGGCTGACTGTGGTCTTGGTGCGGCTCAGCTGGGAGAGGAACCAGACGGGAAGCGCGCCCGCGTCGGCAGACGGTTCGTCCGAGTAGTATGCGAATGCTTCGATGGCCTTTCCGAGGTCGGCGTGGGGACCGAGATCGAGTTCCTCGTGGTCGGTCTGGTAGCGCTCGGCAACCTCGTGGATGTAAGAACTCTCGTCGAAGCTTCTCCCCTGGAAAGAAATGGAGAAAGTCTTCAGCGGCTTACGGCTTTCCGTCGCTGCGTAGTGCAGAATGGTGGAGGAATCGATGCCGCCGCTCAGCCACATACCTAATGGGACATCGGAAAGAAGGTGCTCACGAATAGACTGCCGGAGCAGTGTGTCTAGTTCTTCCTTGGCCGACTCCATAATCCGATTGCGGGCGCCTCCGAACGGTAAGCGCCAGTACGCCTCCGAACAGACCTTCCCGTCCCTCCACTCCAGCCAGTGCCCCGGAGGCAGCTTCTCAATGCCCTCCACCAAGGTCCAGGGACAGGGCACGTAATTCAAAGCCAGATAACAATCCAGGCCTTCGAGACTGAGTCGCCGATCAATCTCAGGATGGATCAGAATCGCCTTTAATTCCGACCCGAAGAACAAGTCTTCTCCCTGGCGCATGAAATAAAGAGGTTTGATCCCCATGCGGTCGCGGGCCAGCACCAGGCGCCTCCTCGATTTCGTCCACAGCGCGATAGCAAACATGCCTCGCAAACGCGCGAAAGACTCTAGATCCCATTCGAGGAATGCTCGAAGCACCGTTTCTGTGTCGCAGCGGGAGTGAAACCGATGGCCTAGGTCTTCCAGTTCGCGCCGTACTTCCCGGTGGTTGTAAATTTCCCCGTTGAACACGATCGCCAGGTCACCGTCCTCAGAGAAGATAGGCTGATCACCGGAATCGAGGTCTATGATCTTGAGCCGTGTCGCGCCCAGAGAGCAGATACTGGACTGGAACACACCCTGCTGGTCTGGTCCGCGATGGATCAGCGTGGCGGTGGCTTTCTGAATTCGATCGGAATCAGGTGCCCAATGTTTATGGGTGAAACCAACGATGCCACACAAGCGACTGCACCTCTATTGTTCGTTTTCTGAAATCACGGGCAAGCTACCGTCCTCTGTTCGCCGACGCTTGACCCCATTAAGGGCATGCAACCAGGTGCGCGCCCTTGTCGCCACATCACCGTCGGCCAATTATTACAAAAGCAACCCCCACACAAACCAGAAACACCCCCGCCCACCTCTGGGGCGTGACTTGTTCCCCGAGAAACAGTCTGCCTCCTAAAGCGCCGGTCCCGTAGCTCAGAGCTGTAACCGGCACCACCAGACTGACGTTTTCCCTCGACAACACCGCGAGCAGCGAAAAAAACGCGGTGGCCATGAGTGTCAGACCCGCCCACATCCACGGAACTCGTAAGGCGCGGCTAATCACCGCGAGCAACGCCCTAGGACGAAAATCCTTCACCTCGCCCATGCACTTCATAGCCCGGGTCACGCACAATTCGCCGCCCGTGCCGGCTCCAATAATTAGAGAATACAGGATGAGCTCGCGCATTCAGCTTGGCTCCGTGGTACGCGGAGGCGTGTGTCCGACTACCAGGACGCCCAGACATATTAGTATCACTCCCGTCCAACGCATGGGGGTGACTGCCTCGCGCAGCAGGAAATGAGCCCCCACGGCGACCACGGCGTATGCCGCCGCCGAGGCGGGCTGGACGTAGCTGTAGTCCGCCCAGGTGAGCACCAGCATGTAAGCCACAAAAAAAGTACACAGGGACCCAATGCCGAGCCAAATCGTGCCCGATGTGAGCACGCGGCCGAGCATGTCGAACAACCCCGTCGGGGTTGCTATGCTCACCGGACCCATGCGCTTCATGCCCTTGCCAAGCAATACATTGCCCAGGGGACCAAACAGCACCATGCAGGCGATCAATAGATAGGTTTTGATGCGCAGAGCGTCACGGGAGATCATCCTACGTGGCCCTCGTATCAGGTTGAAGTTGGCTGCCCTTGGCTGCAACGTCATTCATCCGTTTCATCGGTTCGGTTATCCGTACACTATCAGCTACGTTTTATCTTCGAAGGTTCGCCTGATTCTATGAGATTCCGAGCTGCCAACTCGGCGGAAGACGGAACCGGAGTCACTCATATCGCAAACTCTCCACCGGGTCCATCTTGGCGGCGCGCGCGGCTGGCACCGTGCCGAACAGAATGCCTACGGTCCCCGAAACGGCTACTGCAACCAAGGCAGATAATCCAGAGATCGGAATTCGATAGTCGGTCAGGAACCGCGCTGAGAAGGGCAACGCCAAGCCGATGATCACGCCCCCCAAACCCCCAAGCAGAGAAATCAGTACTGCCTCCGATAAGAACTGAAACCGAATCTCAGCGTTCGTTGCACCTAATGCTTTTCTGATCCCGATTTCATGAATTCGCGATGTAACCGTGGCCAACATGATATTCATGATGCCGATGCCCCCCACCAGAAGGGTAACGGCGGCAATCAAAAACAATACCAGCGTTAAAGCGTTGGCCGTACGCTCGGCGACACTGAGCAACGCCGTCAAATTCTGCACCACGTAGTTCGATTCCGGGCGGTGACGGGACCGGATCACTTCGAGAACTTGTGCTGTCACCGGAGTCACCAGAGAAGGATCCGCCGCCGAAAAATAAAGCTGCTGTACATAAGGCGAATTGGTGAAATAACGGCTCACGCTGTAGGGAATCAGCATGGTGTTGTCGGTGACTTCCGACTGTCCAAAGGTATCTACACGTTCCCGGAACGTCCCGATGACGGTAAACGGCAGCCCGCTCAGCTTGACGATTTTGCCTACCGCCATGTCCGTCGAGCCATAAAGTTTTTCGGCGAGCGCCTGCTGCATCACACAAACTTTATCGCGCGACTGTTCGTCCTGGGCGTCGAAAAATCTCCCCGAACTGATCACTAAACTGCGGACTCTAAGGTAATCCGGTAAGACCCCAAGCAGGTGAACATCATGCTGCCTGTTATATCCCAGCGCGATCCGCCTATCGAGCGGAACCACGGGGGAAGCGGCCACGACTCCGGATACGCGCTCTGAGACGGCATACATATCATCGACCGTCAGGCGGTCGGGGGGCGTACCCTCGCCCGCAGCCTGATATTCGGCATCGATCATATTGGCGCCGATTGATTGAATCTGGTTCACGACGTATTGCCTGCCGGTCATTCCGATGGTCACGACTAGAATTAAAGATGCGGTACCGATCACCATGCCCAGTGAGGTCAAGGCGAAGCGAACTTTGTTTGTGCAGAAGGTATCGTAGGCCAGCCTGAAAGTCTCCCGAAAAACCAACTTTGGCGGGCGACTCGCCGTCGCCGTGGCACTGGGCATAACCGATTGGATGCAAAGGGATGTGGGAAGTAGCTGCGATTTACGATGGTGCTGTCTGCGGGGGAGAGGTTCTCGCTCAAGCGTTCCTTTCCGCGGTACTGGAAATCGCATCTGAATACGCCCCGATTGGAACTAGACGCAAAACAGAAGCCGTGGCAGCTTTCGGGCCTTGACCACAAGCCCGAGCCACACCCCCCCAGCAGGTGCTCGCCCCCGTCAAGGGGTGCCTCGAACGCCATAACCGCGCCGTGAGCAAGACTTGACCTTGCGGTGAAACCGATTAGGCCGCGTTTCGCCGATGGGTTACCAGTTGCCAGCAGCAAGAAAATCCCAACAGACAGGGGAACATGGGCTCGTATTGCATCTCTAGTCGATTGCCGCACAAACCCTACCGCAGGATAAACGGTAGCCGAAAAAAGTAATCCACCAACCGCAGCACTACCCCGCGCGCGCGTTCTCGACGCCTCGTGCCCTCCTGCTCAATGACGTAGGCGAGAAACGATATCTTACGCCTTTCTAAGTAAACCCGTCGGCCAGCAGCTTGATCCGCACCATGTTTTGCCCGATCACGGGTTGAAATGTTAGGAGTAGAGGTAGTGCAAGTCAATCAAGCAAGAGGAGCAGGGTCAGCGCTACCGGATGGCCTGATTCATCCACGACGCCATTGGGTCCCATTCCGCCTTTTCGCCGGCGCCGGTGTTCATCGAATCCCGCCTCTACCGGGTATTCACCATCGGCCGGTGCGCACGATCCAAACCCCTAGGGGTAGCTATCACCTTATTAGATCGGCTGGATGGCGGTTGGTCGTGAGCGGCCCAAATCGGTGATAACTGGCGTTCTCAGCATCTAGCTTTCAGTTGCGATCAGTCGCGACGTCGGCGCGGTTGCCGAACTCGGGAGTTGAGCAATATTGTGCACGCTTTTTCTCCGTCAACGGCCAGTCTTGATTCGAGCTCTGGTTTTCGGCCCCGATTATCGTCGATGCGCAGCAGGTAAACTCAACGCGAAACTCACTCAGGGTTGCGCTGCTATGCTGGGGGAACGCGAACAAGGCGGTGTGCATTTTGTCCTGAAGTCTTGGCTCTTGGTCGCGGTATCGACGGAGCGGCACCTGAGTGGGAAAGTTTTAGGCGATTGTCAGTTGACGACGGCTCAGTCAAAGCCACGTTGTCCATTACAGGCGAGCCATACCGTTTGGCTTACCCGCGGGTGGTCGAGCTTCGAGTCAGTCACCAAGTGGGTGGACGCACGCGATGGCGCAATTTTCGTCACACCGTCGCTTAGCTCATCGCGACGAGTGGCGACAGCGACAAGGCACTCTTGCGGGTGGACAGCGGGATTACCGGCATCGCACGGGATAGAAGATGGAACAAGCATCTGGGTTGCGGACAAAATTTAGCAATAGTATTACCAATCTGCCGGCGTGACAAAGGGTTTTGGGCACATTTGCTGCCGGGAACGGTTCCACCTGCGGAACGTCGGCTACACTATTTGGTAGAAATAACGCTTCAAATCTCTAAAAACTAGTATGTTTCTTCCGCCAATTTGCCCCACAAAATTTGTATCTAATTATTGAGAAAGAGCTCTCTCGTCTCACTATTCCCGTGGCAACAGTGTTGCTAAACACCCGATGGTTGCGCGCCATGCTCGCTGTGAATTGTTTAAGATCGAATCCAACACGTGTTTGTTGTTTTTGTATTGCTCCTGCACTCGGACCAATGAATTTAACCTTCCGGCTGAACGGTGCAAGGAGGGCAGTTTGAAATCACGTCCAGGGCATCGTCGAGCAGGCGAGGCGTGCATAGAAATACTTCCTTCTCTAGACAAGAAACAAGATCACAACCCAACCTAACATTGACAGCCACGGCGCACGGGAGCTGTGGGTTCTTCATTCATCAGAATTGTCGGTCGCCACTTCGAACAAAAAAAATCAGGAGGATGATTTCATGACCAAGGTATTTCACCTAATGGCCGCGTGCACGATCAGTGTTGTATTGGCAACATCCTCGATCGCGCCAGCACAGACCTATACGACGATCGACTTCCCAGGCGCGGCTGCCACCACTCTCAACGGTGGTCCCGATCCGCAGGGCACGAGCGTCGGCACCTACACCGTCGGCACATCGGCGGTCACTCACGGTTTCACGTTAAACAGAAATGGTGAATTCACGCCGTTCGATCCTCCCGGCTCGACAGGTACGACACCCAACTTCATCACTCCGCAGGGGGTTATCGTGGGCGCCTACCTCGACGCGGCGGGTACGAGCCATGGATTCATTTTAGAGAACGGAGCATACACAACGCTTGACTTCCCGGGAGCAGCCGGAACAGTGCTCGCCGCGCGCAACCCCGCGGGTGCAATGACCGGATTTTCCTGTGTTGTGGCTTCCTGCGCCACCCCTCCTTTCCACAGCTTTACGGTGTCGAAGAGTGGCGCCTTCACCAGTTTCGATCCCCCCGGCGCCGTCTCCAGCCAGGCCAGCGCGGTGAATCCGTCCGGTGCAGTTGTTGGTGCTTACACGGATGCTGGGGGAACGACTCACGGTTACCTGCTGTACCACCATAGATTTGTCACAATTGATTTTCCCGGTTCGCTTTTTACCTTTGCGGGAGGGAATAACCCCGAGGGCGATATTGTAGGAGCATACAGCTTCACACAAAATGCGGCTGTCATACACTCGTTTCTGCTGAGGAACGGCGTATTCACATCGTTCGATCCCCCGGGAGCCACTTGCGCGACGTGCCTCAGTGATGCTTCCGGGATAAATCCTGCCGGTACCATCGTTGGAATCTTTGTGGATGGGTCGGGAGCGGTGCACGGATTTGTCCGGACGCCGTAAGCCATGACCAGGGTCTTCCACTAGTTGGCAAATTGGTTGCTGCCCCTCACCTCTTCGATCTTCGCCATCGGGGTGAGGGGCATTCGCACCAGGCTCAACAAAGAAACGGGGATATCAAAAAGAACCGTGTAAACAGCCATGAGGAGAGGGGAATGACTCATGGCCATCGACAAGAAGCCGATCGATCAACTGCTGACGGATTGTAAGCCCCCCAGGGGATCATCGGGGAGAACGGCTGCTAGACAACTGATCAAGGCGGTGCTGGGATCGTCTCCCCAAGTGCGTTGGAGTCGTCGCCCTCTTGATGCTCCAGCTAATCGAACGCCATTAGCGGTCGAAATCGAAGGCCCTTTCACTCAGAACCCCAAGTCTCGGAAATCATTGTTAATGGGAATCATTGTTAAGGGGCGTGAAAACGTGCGATCGATCTCTTAGTAGTCCGGACCACTCGTACTCAAAAACTGTAGGAGTTGACGATCACGGGATTCGTGAGAAAGCGATGTTATTGGTCCCGCCGGCGCCCAGTTCGAATCCGGTGACACGCGCCTTTCGATCCTTGAGAAAGTGGATAATGATTCCTTGATTGCTGATTTCAAATTCATCCGTAGTGGTCGGGCGGAACGGGTCCAGAGAAGACATTCCGGTTCGCGGGATTCCTTGTGCATCCGCGATCTCCACCAACCTCAGCTTGCCTTCCACGACTCTCAGGCGATAAACGACTGCGAGTTCATCGCTTCTGTAATCGCCCGCGTAAGCTGCCAATTCGTCTCCGGAGGGTCGAAACTCTCGAATTTTCTGGTAATCCGCCGCGACGATTTGATCGCCGGTGACTTTCATCACGGCGATGGGCCGGGCGAGATCAAAACTTAATGCTATGTCTTGGGGGAACCCGACCGGCACGAACCGGGTGGGAGTCAGGGCGTGTAGCGTGAAAATACTGCCGTAAAGCTCTACTTCGAGGTTACCCTTTACGAGCATAACTCGCGCGACGTTTCCTTCCTCGGAATTGCGGTACGCTCCCATAACGGCCGCCAGCTGCACGGGCGTGAGCGTCACCGTTGTTTCTTTTGGGACCAGACCACGGGAGGCGCTTCGCTCCGGTTTCATCACGTTTTCAAGGTAGACTCCGGCCACCTGTTCGGCGCGTTTTTCCGGATTTGCATTGCTTAAGTTGCAGAGGCACGCGACCGAGAAATGCTGTTCGGGGAACCGCAGCAACTCGGCTCGATATCCGCCCCATGCACCTCCGTGACGCACGGTCGGAAGCCCACGGTATGACCCAATGAATAAACCTTTGGCATAATCCAGGGTCTTTCCGTCATTCAACTTGCCTTGTTGCTGCATTGCTTTGAGAAGGCTTTCGCCTCCGACGCGGCCCGAATAGAAGTTCTCATCCCATTTGGCCAGATCCCCAACCGTGGTGTGGACGGCCCCGTCCCCTAGTTGCTCATAATAGGAGACGTTCAGCTTGTAGCCATTCCTTTCATCAGGATCATAGGCTAAGGCGCGGTGAGGAATTAGCATCGTGTGGTCATCGCGAAAAGTTGTGTGAGTCATGCCGAGGGGCTGAAAGATGTTTTGCAAGGCGAATTCTCTGAGGGTCATCCCGCTTACTCGCTTCACAATGACCGAAAGCAGAAAGAATCCTGTGTTGCTGTAGGCCCACTTACGGCCGGGATTGAAGTTCAGCCCTTCTTGCCGAATGATAAGAGCAAGGGCATCGTCATCGGTGGTGACGCTGTCAGCGCTCACGCCAGACAGGGACAGCAGGGCAAGATAATCGCGCAACCCGCTGGTGTGATTGAGCAAGTCGAGAATGGTTATGGTCTTTCCGGTGCTTTTGCCGTAATCGGGCAATTCAGGGATGTACTTTCGGACATCGTCGTGGACGGAGAGTTTGCTCTGTTGTTCTAACAATAGGATGCTGGCGGCGGTGAATTGCTTCGAAGTTGATCCGATGTCAAAGACACTCTCGGGCGTAATTGGGGCATTCAGCTCAACGCTGGCCAGGCCGTAACCTTTGGCGTAGATTACGTGGCCATCGCGCAGCACTCCCACAGCACAACCTGGCGACCCTGCCTTCGACAGGTCGGCGAATACCTTATCAACTGCGCTGTCCGATGACTGGTTGAAGGTTGTGAGACCGTCTGACGCGACATAGATTACGCATGTTGCCAGTGCCGCGATTAAGGATGCGGTTACAAACCATCGATTGCGGATCATCGTAGAATGCGGGGGCACCGTGCTGCCGGCAATGCATCTCGGCAGCCGAGCCCATCTCCTACCCTGCCGGGTCGCGTTTGAAGGCGATGCGATCCTGTCCGTTCGCCTCGCGGAAACATCAGCGGACCAATCTCACGAAACCCTTCAGTTCGCCGTTGGGATCTTTCAGGTCGCTGACGCCGAGTGTACCATCCCCGTTGCCGTGTACTTTGGCTTCTCTTGCGGCCGTAAGTACCTTCAAAAGAGTTGTTCGCGAACGACGGCTGAGAATGTAATGGCAGGACAACAACTGAGTGTCTTCGGCGCTGCCGACAACCGGTCTCCGGCCGGACTCTGGCAGGGCAGGTAAACGATCGAGAAAGGCGTGCGACACCGCTTCCCGGTTGCTGGTCTTGCCGGCGCTGCTGTAGGAGATCAAGAAGTCGAGTTGCGCATCCGGCAAGAGATGCAAGTTACTATCAAAGTACTCGGTGTCGCCGGCGCGGCCAATCCTGTTCCGGTGCGGCTCTCTTCATTCAAACCAAGGCACATTCCATTCATGCCCGGCAAACGCGCGAATTGACGCGAGTCGATAAGCTGCGCTGTCTACGGCTTGGGAACTTCGACGCCATGGAACTGACAGTTTTGCAGATGAGCCATGGTGCACTATTCTTGTGCCGAAAAACAAAGGGCTTATGCTGCGCCGTGAAGATAGAGTTGATCGACCGCCTTACAGTGCGGTCCACGAACTTGGAAGATGGCGTACGAATAAGCCCCTGAATCACAAAAAAAACAGACTCATTAAACTGGGATCGAGGTCTGCCCACATGAAGAAGGTATGCTCCTACGTGGTGCTGCATTTGGCTTTTGCCTGGCCGGCGGGTGCTTGTGCGCAATCGCCACCTACATTGGCCGCTCGTATTCACTCTGTGATGGGCCGCCCTGAGTTTCGGCACGCCACGTTCGGAATCGAGTTCTATTCGCTCGACACAGGAAGGACGGTTTACCAGCTCAATTCCGATCAGCTGTTGGTGCCGGGTTCGACAACCAAGCTCCTCACCGAGGGCACGATGCTGGAGTTGCTCGGGGGAGAGTACCGCTTCCATACTCGCGTCTACCGCACCGGGGTTATTAAGAAAAACGGTACGCTCGAAGGCGATATTGTCGTAGTTGCCGGCGGTGATCCGAATCCCTCTGGTCGCATACAGCCTGACGGCAGTCTGGCTTACGAAACTATGGACCATTCCTACGGTGGTCCGGATAGCAAGGGCCTGGGTGATCCACTACTTGTAATTAAGCAGATCGCGCAGCAGATCGCGGAGAAGGGTATCAGGAGAGTAAGAGGACGAGTGCTGGTCGACGCGACCCTCTTCCC